>JADGDH010000121.1 GCA_016745015.1 Colwellia sp. | reverse complement strand
AACGCAGTAGCGCCGAAGGTAAAGGGCGTGTGGGTGTTCTTCTCTTTATGTGAGAGTAGGACATTGCTAAACGCCTATTTAGAAAAGCCCGATGTGAAAGCATCGGGCTTTTTGCTATCTGGGATTTTAAAATATGATAATTAATTAAGAAATAAAAGGTAAAACAGAGGTCATCGTCCATGATCAACACTCCCTGTTTTATTCATCCCTCAGTAGCTTTCAAGCCACATCACTTTATCCTTAAAGTCTCCCTAACAAAGCATCCTGCTTTGTGTTGTTGCCAACACGACTAAGATTAGATCAAAAAATTAACTTTGCAAATGTTTATGCTTAATAAATCAATGTGCTATTAGCCAGACCTTCACTATGAGTCACTATATTTTTCTTTTGTTTTACTTTGTTGCTGATTTCATGTTTATTATAAAAGTAGTTAATTTCGTTAGCATTTCTTTATGGTTATTTAAGTTATCTTCAATTATTTTTACTACGGCAGAGCCACTAATTGCCCCACTTGCCCCTGCCGTTAGTGCATCTTTTACTTGTTGTGGCGTTGATATTCCAAAACCTAAAACTGGTGGTGCAGCGTGATACTCATTTAGTATATTAATTAAGTTTTGTGCTGGTGACTCTTCCTGCATAGTAGCTTGGGAATCATCTACTTTAACATCAACACCAGTAACACCTGCTCGGCTTAAAACATAAGTATAGCCACGACTGTATGATGCAACTTCACGCAAGGTTTTATCACTGGCATTAGGTGGTGCGATAAAAATTGGCGCTACATTATGTTTTAAGGCTGCTTCTCTAAAAGGTAAGCTTTCACGAATAGGTAAATCAGCAATCAATACCGAATCAACACCAACCTCTGCCATATCACGATAAAAGCTATCAATACCACGAGCAAAAACTAAATTACCATAAAGAAGTAAGCCTATAGGAATATTAGGTGCATACTCACGTACTTCGGCTAGAATATCGATACAAAAATCAGTATTCATGCCTGATTTTAATGCGCGTAGTGCTGCCATTTGAATAGTAATACCGTCAGCGCTTGGGTCTGAAAAAGGAATACCTAACTCAAGTGCATCAGCTCCAGCATCTATTAATGCTTTAATTACTTTTAATGACTGCTCAGCATTAGGGTCTCCAATAATTACAAAAGGAATAAAAGCTTTTTCATTTTTCTGTTTTAGCTCTAAAAAGCTTTTTTGATATCGATAGCCGGCTTGATTATTTTCTTGCACTAGAGTCATTATGCCTCTCCTCTGTGTTTAACGTTACTATCTTGATTACTATTTTCTTCTGGGTGTAAAACAGCATGTACATGAGCAAGATCTTTATCACCACGTCCAGATAAATTCACTAAGTAAATAGTGTCAGTGGTGACAGTTTCTGCCATTTTAAGTGCTTGAGCTAATGCATGTGAAGATTCAAGTGCTGGAATAATCCCCTCACTTTTTGCTAATAATTGAAAAGCATTTAAAGCTTCATCATCATTTATCGCTACATATTGAGCACGACCTGTTTCTTTTAAAAAAGCATGTTGAGGGCCTACAGCAGGGTAGTCAAGACCTGCTGAAATAGAGTAAGACTCTTCAATTTGCCCGTATTTATCTTGCATAATATAAGTATAGTTACCATGTAGCATGCCTTTACTGCCTGCCACTAGTGTTGCTCCATGTTTGTCGGTTTCTATGCCTTTGCCGCCTGCTTCAACGCCAATAAGTTTTACTTCTTTATGCGGAATAAAATCATTAAACATCCCAATAGCATTTGAGCCGCCGCCAACAGCAGCAATCACATAATCAGGTAGGCGTCCTTCTTCTTCAAAAAACTGAACTTTTGCTTCCTCTCCTATCATTTTTTGAAATTCTCTAACGATGGTTGGAAAAGGGTGAGGACCTGCAGCAGTGCCTAATAAGTAATGAGCATTTTCATAATTGGCAGACCAATCACGTAAAGCTTCATTCACCGCATCCTTTAACGTGCCAGAGCCAGCGGTTACAGGAATAACTTCTGCTCCCATAAGTTTCATACGAAATACATTAGGTTGTTGACGTTGGCAGTCAACAGCGCCCATGTATACTTTACATTTTAAACCTAAAAGAGAGCATGCAATTGCAGTAGCTACACCATGTTGACCCGCACCAGTTTCAGCAATAACCTCTGTTTTACCCATGCGTTTTGCAAGTAAAGCTTGTCCTAATACTTGATTAGTTTTATGAGCACCACCATGTAATAAGTCTTCTCGTTTCAAGTAGATTTTTGCTAAAGGGTTTTTAACAATGTTTCGACAGCAAGTAAGTGGCGTTGGACGACCCGCGTACTTGGTTAGTAAGTTATTAAATTCTGTGAGGAATGCCTCATCGGTTTGCGATTCAATAAATGCTTGTTCTAATTGCTCTAATGCTGGAACGAGTAACTCACCAACAAACATGCCACCAAATTCACCGAAATAGGCGGGTAGAGTTTCTTTAATTGTATTGTTCATCTAATTAATAATTCCTTATTTGCGCAAAAACTTGGCTAAGTTTCTCGCTGGATTTTATACCTGGACTTGTCTCTACGCCTGAGTTGAGATCTAAGCCAAATAAATCTAAATTGGTTAATTGTACTAGCGCTAAGTTGATATTGTTAGCGTTAAGTCCACCAGCTAAAAAGCTGTTTGATAACTCTTGTTCGCTATTGGCTAATATTCGCCAATCAAAGCTTTCGCCTGAACCAGGTGATTTTCCATCAAGTATGTGGTGAGTAACATGTGTACTTAATTCAGGTACACTTTCTAGCACAGCGCTAGCTTGCCAAATTTCACAATTATTGCAGTTATTGTCATTTAATTTTGTTTGAAGTGCTTTAATGTATGCTTCATCTTCATTGCCGTGTAATTGCACAGCAGTTAACTTTAAAGTTTTGACTAAATCAATAATTCCAGTGCCTTCACTATTAGTTAAAGGGTGGTTAACAAATACACCGATATATTCCAAATGTATTTGAGTGTTAACTATGCTTAATGCTTGTCCTTTGGTAACACAACGCGGTGATTTTTCTGCAAAGATCAGTCCACCAAAACGTGCACCTGATTCAGCTGCTGCAATGGCGTGTTCTGGAGCGGTTAAACCACAAACTTTATTATTACCATAGATGAGTTTACGACAAGCTAAATCGATATCGTTATAAACATTATTATCCATTGCCATTAATGAACTACCCACTAGAAAACCATCAACAGCGGGAGCTAGTTCTCTAACTTGAGCATTATTATAAATTCCAGATTCTGAAATAATGATTATATCATCAGGTAATGTTGGGGCAAAATCAAAAGTACGAGAGATGTCGGTACTTAAATCACGTAAATCACGATTATTAATGCCAATCATTTTTGCATTTAATTGAATAGCACGGTCATGTTCATCTTTAGTCGATATTTCTGTTAATACTGCTAAATTGTACTGTTCTGCGATACTTGCAAGTTCAAGATATTCTTTATCTGACAATACACTTAGCATCAATAAAATAGCATCTGCGCCGTAATAACGGGCTAAATAAATTTGATAAGCGTCAATGAAAAAATCTTTATTGAGTACTGGGCATTTTACGGTTTCAGTCACTAGTTTTAAGTAATCGAAATCACCTTGAAAATACTTTTTGTCTGTAAGCACTGAAATAGCTGCAGCGTATTTGTCGTACGTTTGGCAAATAGCTTTAACATCAAAGTCTGGTCTAATTAGGCCTTTTGACGGTGATGCCTTTTTACATTCTAAAATAAAGCCAGCTTCTGGTTTTTCTACGGTGCGCCTTAAGGCGGCATACATGTCTTTTGTTGTCGGTTTTAGCTCGTTAATAAAACTCTCTAACGGCATAGTCTTTTTAAGTTCAGCTATCTCAATTCGTCTATTGGCCACTATCTCATCTAATATATTGGCCATGTTATTTACTTTCCTTATTAGAAGCGTTTTTATTTGATTTCTCTTCATTAGGCTCATTAGACAAAGAAACAAGTTGCTCTAATGTCTCTAAACCTTTACCACTTTTTAGTACTTCACTAGCAAGTTGGGCCGCTACTTTGAAATCACTCGCTTTGTTGTGTAAGTAAAGTAAGGCTGCACAATTAATGGTAACTGCTGCATTATGTGCAGGTTGCCCTTTGCCAGATAAAACAGCTTTAATAATGTCAGCATTTTCTTGTGGTGTTCCTCCTTTGATATCATCAAGAGTATAATTTTCTAAACCAAAATCTTGTGGGGAAATTGTACGTTCAATTAATTGCCCGTCTTTAAGTTCAATGACTTGAGTATCACCATGAAGGGCTATTTCATCTAAACCGCTGCCATGCACCACTAAAGCACGTTTTACACCAGTAAGCTGTAATGCTTGAGCTATAGGCTGTAGTAATTCAGGCGTATACACACCAAGTAACATAATATCAGGTGCAGCTGGATTAACTAATGGTCCTAAAATATTAAACAGTGTGCGAACACCCATCGCTTTTCTTACAGGAGCCGCATGCTTAAAACCACTATGATAAGCAGGAGCATATAAAAAACATAAATTGACTTTGTCTAAACAGTGACTAGCGGTTGCAGGTGACATATTTAAATTTACGCCAAAAGCTTCTAGTAAATCAGCCGAGCCAGACATGCTAGATACACTGCGATTACCATGTTTTGCCATTTTTAAACCACAAGCTGCACTTAGTATTGCTGCTGTAGTAGAAATATTAATAGTATTAGCACCGTCACCGCCAGTTCCTACACAATCGGCTACTGTATATGTTTGTTTGGGAAATGAGGTGGCAGCGCCGCGAATAGCGACAGCAGCACCTGCAATTTCAGCAGGGTTTTCACCTTTTATTGTTAATGCAGTGAGTACGCTGCCCAATAAAGCAGGCTCAACCTTACCATTAAGTACTTGTTTGAAAAATAGCTCTGTTTCTTTTTGAGACAAATCTTTGTTTTCAACTAACTGAGCTAAAGGGTTTTTGGCAATAGTAATATTATGAGTCATGTGAAACTCCTTCCATGTTGGCATTTAAGCGTTCGCTTAAGGTCAGTAAATAATCAAAACTTTGCGCTAAAAGTGTTGCGCCAAAAGTTGTTAAAATAGATTCAGGATGAAATTGATAAGCTAATACTGCATCCTCTTCGCGGCAAATTGCCATTGGCATATCATTATAGTCGGCAATAACAGTAAGAGAGTCAGGAACATTTATTCCAACCAAAGAGTGATAACGAGCAACAGGTAATGGGTTTTGAATATTCGTAAAAGCTCCTTTTTCGCAGTGGTTAATGGGGGATGCTTTACCATGAACAATTTCATCTGCACGACCGACTGTGCCACCATAATGCTCAATTAATGCTTGATGGCCTAAGCAGATACCGAGTATAGGAATTCTTCCAGCGCATAACGCTATTAATGCCATTAAACAGCCTGCATTTTTTGGCTCTCCTGGGCCAGGTGATAATACTAAAATAACCTTTTCACCCGTTTTTTTTGTATGTTCAAGAATTTTGTTAAAAATAAAGTCGCTGCTTAAGGTATTACGGTAAACCGTTGGTTCAAAACCTAAACATTGAAATTCATCTACTAGGTTATAGGTAAAGGAATCTAGGTTATCGAGCATAAATAACTTTGTATTTAATTCTACGTTAGTTTTTTGGGGGACTTGCTCTGTAGTGGTAATCATTAGATCGCTCCTTGATTTAGTGATTCGTTTGTTGCTTTATTAGAGCTAAGCACTGCATTAATCACAGCTTGTGCTTTTTGTTTGGTTTCATCAGCCTCAGCTTGAGGAATTGAATCATAAACCACTCCTGCTCCTGCTTGTACATAAGCTATGTTATCTTTAACAAAAGCTGAGCGTATAACAATGCAAGTATCCATTTCGCCATCACCAGTTAAATAACCAACGGCTCCACCATAACTTCCACGTCTTTTTCCTTCTACCTCTCTGATAAGTGAAGTGGCTTTTAGTTTTGGAGCACCTGATAATGTGCCCATATTCATACAGGCTTGGTAAGCGTGTAAAGCATCTAACTCTTCTAATAATGTGCCACAAACACGTGAAACTAAGTGCATAACGTGGGAATAACGATCGACTTTTAATAAATCAGCAACATATCTCGTTCCTGCTTTACTAACACGGGCTATATCATTACGTGCTAAATCAACTAGCATAATATGCTCAGCTGATTCTTTTTTATCTTGCCTTAATTCTAGCTCTATTCGTGAATCTAAATCTAAAGATATGCCGCCGTCTTTATTAAAACCTCGTGGGCGTGTTCCAGCAATGGGATAAATTTCAACTTGACGTTTTCCTTCTGGAGAATTTTGTTGATATTTTATTGCTGATTCAGGGGATGCACCAAATGTGCAAAAGTCACTGTCTTTAAGATAAAACATGTAAGGGCTTGGATTACTAATTTTTAATGCTTGATAAGCGGCTATGCTATCAAGGCAAGGTAGTGAAAATGTTCGTGATGGTACTACTTGAAAAATATCCCCAGCGCGAATGTTTTCTTTTAATAGCTCAACATTTTGACAAAATTTTTCATCACTAATATCTACAGAGACTACTTGTGATTTACCAGAGGATATTAAGGCTTTTTTAGTACAAAAAGCAACTTCTTCAGGTGTTATATCGTTGGACAATAATTGTTTTATTTCTGTAATGCGTTCCGCTAACTCTTTTTGAACTTCTTGCTCTTGTTTGACATTTTCTTCGCTGTAATTTGTTGACGAAAATATGTTAGCAATTACTTCTGTACTTTGTTCTTCGTGATCAATAACCACTAAGGTTTCAGCTAAATAATAAACAAAATCAGGGCAAGTGTTTTCACTATCAGGTACTTCAGGTAAAACTTCACTGATGCTGATCATATCAAAAGCGAATGCACCGCCAATAAATATAGCAAAGTGGTGATTATTACTATTTTTAATTCGCTGAAACAGTCGTAAACTTTCAAATGGATTAATGGCCATTAAACGTGCTTTTTCATCAAGCTCGGCGGGAATATCTGAAAAAATAGCGGTTAATATTTGCTTGTTATCAGATAGGGTAAGTTTTGCATGTGGTTGTAACTGAGAGAATGCAAATTGTAATGCTGCTTGGCCATTAAGTGTTAATGCATTAAAGGTAACAGTATTACCATTACAGATAATTTTTAGAGCGGCATCGACGAGTAATAAGCTTTTTAATAGATGTTTTTGGTCTATTTCTGCAGATTCTAGTAGTAAATTATTTTCTTTATTATGACAAAGTAATTGATAAACACTAAGAGGATCACTTTGGTAGTTAGCATTATCCGTTAACGTGCATACGGTTGCAGTAGTTTGATTATGTATATTCATTTATTTCTTCTTAATTTATTTTATTTAAAATGTAGTCATCCGGCATAAATTGGCTGAAGCCACCAAAGAAACCATGTTCTTGTTTTATTCATTAGTATTTCTCTTATTTGTTGTAGTAAAAATTTGTTTTCTTAAAAAGCAGAAAACCCGCTAAGTTTAGCGGGTTTTTGAAATTTGTTTTTGATCTGCTTCAGCTTTTATTTGTTAAGCTTTTAGCAAGATACACGCAATTATCACAACCCACTTATGTAGAGTTATGCCACCACCAACGAAGTTGGTTATGTGTTAAATTAAATTGCTTTGTTAGTATCATTATTTCGTTCTTATCAGTAAACTTGCTTTAAGTTTGGTAGACAATTTTTACAAGTATTTTTATAAGTAAAGTCTACTCGCAAGAAAGTTCCTATAGAAGACCTTATTATGGCGTTGCTGTCAACCACTGATTTTCCTTTTTTAATTGAAAAAAACGACGGGTTTTCTCATAGTCGTATTGATTTGCACTGTCATACTCATTGCTCTGACGGTAGTTTATCGCCACAAACCTTGATAGATAGGGCAGTTAACTATCAAATTCCTGTTTTAGCAATAACCGATCACGATACAGTTGAAGGTTTTGATATAGCGCAAGGTTATATAGTGGAAAAAAATATTCCAATTAAATTGATTTCAGGCATAGAGATATCTACGGCGTGGCAAGGTTTTGAAATTCATATTGTTGGTTTGAATTTTGATGTTAATAATTCAACATTACAGCAATTAATTTCTTGTCAACAACAAGCACGAGAGCAACGAGCAATTACTATTGGTGAAAAATTGGCGGCTTGCGGTTTCCCTGATGCGTATTATGATGCTAAAAAACTTGCAGGTAATGGAACAATAACACGTGCACATTTCGCTAAAGTTCTATATCAGCAAGGACATGTTGGAACGATGCAAAAAGCTTTTGATCAATATTTAGGTAAAAAAGGCCGTAATACTCAAAAAGCTTATGTTAAACCCGAATGGTGTTTAATTGAACAAGCAGTTGAAGCCATTCATGTTGCTGGCGGCAGTGCAGTAATGGCACATCCCATTCGTTATGATTTATCAGCAAAGTGG
>JADGDH010000260.1 GCA_016745015.1 Colwellia sp. | reverse complement strand
GGCTTTATGACTATTTTTATGCGTTTTAGTTTGGCGATCATCTGATTGTTCAAGTTGCAAAAAAAGCGCATGTTTAGCTGCGGTAAGTAAATGATACAGCGCTTGCTTTTGCTGTTGTTTATCTTGCTCAGAAAAGGGTTTATTACGTTCAAAGCGATACAAAGTTAATAAAGTGAATAACCCCGTACGCTCATCAAGATGAATAGAAGATAACACTCTTTCAATACCGTGGGGCTTAAAGCATTTTAGATAAATTTCAGAGCGATAAAATTCTTCATCTGTCATTAAATCGCGTATATCTATTGGCGATCCTAAATTTTCAAACAGTTTATCAGCCAGTGGATTTATCGATAAATTATCTAGTAAAGATTGAGTTAACGACTCAGGTACATTAACTAACGTATGATTATGAAAACGCACTGTATGCTGGTGACCATTACTCCAAATAGCACCATCAAAATCAATCAGTTTTTGTAGTTGAGATAATGCCCAGTCACGATATTCAGCCAATTCTATTTTACTGGTTGCTAAATAAAGCTCTGCAACAAATTGATTTAATTGACATTGTTTCTGGTTCGATCTTTCTTTTAAAGATGTTTTTTGTAAAGGTATTTGAAGCATTAGGTAATTTTTACTAGTGCGTTAAAAAATAGACAAGCTATGATAATGCTATGCTAACCAAAATGATGCAAGGTATATGTCTCTTTCTGATAACAACAAAGAAGCGCGTTATGACGCTATAATAATCGGTGCAGGAATTGCTGGATTAACCGCAGCATTAGAGCTGGCTAAAAAAAACAAACAAGTTCTGATACTTGATGCCCAAGATGAAACAAAAGTTGGAGGTTTAGCCCGTAGTGCTTTCGGTGGAATGGCGCTTATTGGCACTCCTGAACAAAAACGTAACGGTATTACTGACAACGCAGAAATAGCATTAAAAGACTGGCACGCGTTTGCCAACTTTTCTGAAAAAGATATTTTTCCAAAGCAGTGGGCAAAACTTTATACTGAACAAAGTTATCAAAATGTATATCAATATGTGAAACAACTTGGCGTAAAATTTTTACCTGCCGTTAATTGGGTTGAACGTGGTTTATATTCTGGCGGAAACTCTGTACCGCGTTACCATATTATTTGGGGAACATCGTTAGAGTTAGTTAATAAAATACTTGCTGCTATCGCTCCCTTTAAAGGAGAAAATATCCATTTTTCTTTTAATTGCAAAGTAAGCCAATTACTAAGTTCAAATAAAAACATTATTGGCTGCCAAGACACCGAAGGGAATCAATATTTCGCTAACAGCACCATTGTCGCCTCTGGTGGCTTTACTGGAAACTTAGCTAAAGTAAAAGAAAACTGGCCAAAGAACTTCTCTCCTGCGCCTGAACAAATGCTTAATGGCACTCACCCAAGCTGTGATGGTGCAATGCACGACGAAGTTAGCGTTATTGGTGGCAATATTACCCATCTAGATAAAATGTGGAATTATGCAGCAGGTATTCCTCACCCCAAAGCAACCTTTGAACAACAAGGCTTAAGTCTTATTCCATGTAAATCAGCCCTTTGGTTAGACAGCAAAGGAAAGCGCATAGGCCCAGAGCCAATGGTTACGGGCTTTGATACTAATGAGTTATGTCGACGTATGAGTGAACAGAAACAAGGTTATGCTTGGCAAGTATTGAATTGGAAAATAGCCAGTAAAGAGTTTGCCGTATCAGGGGCTGATCATAACCCAATGATCCGCGATAAAAAATTTTTAACTATGTTAAAAGAAACATTGCTAGGTAATCACCGACTAGTAAAACAAATGAAAAATGAGTGTGACCATTTTATTGTTGCCGACTCAGTCAACGAACTAACGGATAAAATGAATGCCTTAACAGCAAAAAACTCTGTGAAAAACTCAGTTAAAACCTCAGTAAATGCACAAGTATTACAACAAACATTAGACGATTACGATGCTATTTTAGCCAGACCGCCTTCGCAGTGGAATGACGATCAAATAAGGCGCATAGAACACGCTAGAAAATGGGGTGCTGATAAATTAAGAACCTGTAAACCTCACCCAATACAAGATA
>JADGDH010000259.1 GCA_016745015.1 Colwellia sp. | reverse complement strand
ATTCTGATCCCTTTGATTAAAGAGTTGTTAGTGATGAGAGGTGATTAAATCAATTAACTCTGACTGACACCTTTTGCTAAAAAGTCAATCACATCTTCGTTTTGTACTCGATCGTAAATATCTTTGACCGATAATGTTAGATCGATTGATTCAAAATGTATTTTATCACCTAAAAAGTAATGGGCTGAACGCCAATCATCACTTTTACGGTAAACGGTTACATCAACAACATCTTGCTCAATAATTACATACTCTTCAAGCGTTGGAATATTGATATATTCAATGAGTTTTACTGTCTCATCTGTTTTACGTGTAGAGCGAGATAATACTTCAACAATTATTTTAGGTAATGTTGTGTAGTATTCATTCTCAGAATCATCATCACATACCACCATACAATCGGGGTAGCGAAAGCTTCCTAATGGTGTCTTAATTTTTAAATCCGCGCCAAAGGATTCACAAGTTGATCCTTTTAAATGACTGCGAAATTCAGCAAAAAAATTCCCTGAAATACGTTCATGGTTTTTACTAGCACCAGCCATAGCAAAAACTTGACCATCTACATATTCATGTTTTACTTCACTAATCAGTTCACCGTTTAGGTATTCTTCTACAGTAATAAAATTACTGTTCTTTGCTGTTGGCATAAAATACCTCCTATTGCTTGTATTGGTGGTCATCATTTTAATGAAAATTTTAATATGTCAATATTATCTAACGAGGGATTTAACCGCAATATTTTTCTTTTATAGCAAAAGAGACGAAAGGGTTGGTAATAAATGAGAATAGATCTCATTTATTACCAACCCCTTTGATTCTTAATAGATTGCTCATTGTTTTTTTTTGATTAGTAAATTTTATTTTTAGACAATAAAAAAGCTCCCGAAGGAGATTTTGAAATAGGTCAAATAAATGAGAGTGGTTTAAGTTGCTCTGACTCCATTTAATTATCAAGCATTAAAATAATTAATAATATCCATTTTCTTATAAGGCACACCGACAATACTAATATTATTAGTATTGTTTATAATATAAAAAATTAAATGTTCACCTTCTGAAAAGCAGTAATATTCAGATTCGATGTCAGGCCGGTGCTTCCCTATGGTTGGTTGCTCTGATAACCATTTAAAGCGATTGTAAAGCGCGGTTACATATTTATCGGCTTGTGCCTCGCTCCAAGCATCAAAGGTATAATTCCAAATTTCGTTTAAATCTGTTTTTGCTCTGAGTGTAATATTAAATTGTGGTGACATTATGTCTCATTTTAAATTCACTTAGCATCTCATTAAGAGGTTGTGTTACAAACTCTCCACGCTGTGCCTGTTGAGCACCTTCATGTAAATGTGTACGCAACACATCCAGTTTTGTTTTTCGCTCTTCTAAGGTTCTTAGCGCATCACGAACAACTTCACTGGCAGAGCCATAACGACCGCTGCTAATTTCATTTTTAATAAAAACTTCCCAATGCTCACCAAGGCTTAAACTAGTACTCGCCATAATAATACCTCATTGTATATTCATATATCTTATTTATGAATATAGCATATAGGCACTATATTACAAAATATAACAGACAACAAAAAAGCTCCCGAAGGAGCTTTTGAAATAGGTCAAATAAATGAAAGGGATTTAAAGTTGTTCTGATTTAATTTTTAATTCCAAACCAGTCGTCATACCCGAAGTGTCTGATTGGGTATCCATGTTGCTAATCAGTGAAAATCCGCGTAAATCTATGGGCAAAAAAAGCTCCCGAAGGAGTTTTTAAAATAGGTCAAATAAATGAAAAGGGGCTTAAGTTGTTCTGACCCAATTTAGTTACAAACTTTAGACTCTTCAATCATAGCGCGTTGAACAGCAACGGTTTCTTTAATAACTTTATCAAAAAATTTACGTTTATCTTTCGAAGAGCTGTTACGTACGAATTCAGAAAAAGGCGTAGACTTAACTTTTTCGCGTGAATTAAACATGTCGTACTCCTTATTAATTTATAAAGGTTTAGCTATGCCAGCTATCGCTTCAAGTGATGCGCGATTATACTTTTTACCAAGTAATGCGTCAATGTCAGTTACATTAAAGTA
>JADGDH010000120.1 GCA_016745015.1 Colwellia sp. | reverse complement strand
TCAAGTGCCATTTTAGTTGCTAATTCTGCAGCATAAAGAATAACGGCAGCTGAATCTTTTCGTGTTGTTTCGCCACGGTCACAAGCTTGGCCAACCATATACGTGTATGATTTTGAGGCATTCATTTGCGTGTACATATCGGCTATTTTACCTTGTATTAATTGAAATTCACCGATAGATTGACCAAATTGCTTTCTGTCATGAATATAAGGAACAACTAAATCCATACAAGCATCCATTATTCCTAGAGGGCCACCAGACAATACAACACGCTCATAATCTAAACCTGACATAAGTACACGCACACCTTTGCCTTCTTGTCCTAAGATGTTCTCTGCAGGTACTTCACAATCTTGGAATATTAATTCACAAGTATTTGAGCCGCGCATACCTAATTTATCTAGTTTTTTATTGCGAGTAAAACCAGGGTAGTCACGCTCTACAATAAAAGCAGTGATGCCTTTTGAGCCTGCACTTGGATCTGTTTTAGCATAAACCACATAAACATCAGCATCTGGGCCATTAGTAATCCACATTTTATTGCCATTAAGAATATACTTATCACCTTTTTTATCGGTAACTTTCCTAGCCGAGAGTTTCATGCTGACTACATCACTACCAGCATTTGGTTCACTCATTGCTAGTGCGCCAACGTGTTCGCCCGTACATAACCTAGGTAGATACTTTAATTTTTGTTCATGAGAGCCATTTTTTTGTATTTGGTTTAAACACAAGTTTGACGCAGCACTATAACTTAAACCTACTGAAGCCGAAGCTCTGCTGATTTCTTGCATGGCAACAATGTGCTCTATATAACCTAAGCCTGAACCGCCATATTGTTCATCGACAGTCATACCTAATAAACCCATATCACCAAACTTGCGCCATAAATCGCTAGGGAAATCATTGTCGATATCAATTTGCTCTGCACGTGGCGCTATTTCATCGCGAGCGAAAGCATTAACTTGATCGCGGATCATATCGACGGTTTCGCCTAAGTTAAAATTAAGTGAGCTAAATGAAGAAATCATATTTTTTCCTTTTTTTTAAGTCTGACTAACTAAAGCGTTTTACTTATAGTTAAGATTGTTTGGTTTTTGTTGTTTGTTTGGTTCATTTCTGTATGGTTAATTGTGTCAATATATTCTGACAATTGTCTTCTAAACCATTTAGTTCAATTAATACAGCATTGATGTCATCGAGCTGCTGTTTTAAATCGTTTTTTTTATGTGATATTAATTCCATCATGCTTGATAATTGTTTGGCACTAGATTTATCAGCATCATAAAGTTCAAATAACCGTCCTGTTTCAGCTAAAGAAAAACCTAAGCGTTTTCCACGTAATATTAGTTTAAGCCTAACTTTATCTCTTTGGTTATAAATACGAGTTTGCCCTTTACGCGTTGGTGTGAGCAATTTTTGATCTTCATAAAATCGAATACTACGGGTAGTAATATCAAATTCTTTTGAAAGCTCTCCAATAGAGTAGTTCACTTGATTTACTTTATTCATCATGTTCATGATTGCGTTAACTTACTTGCAATTAATATAATTATTAAAACAACCCTACAGGAAGTTTACGTAAACGTAAAGCTGATTTTGTGGTGGTATTTGAAAATATATAAAAAGCACAAGTAAAATTTATGATAATGAATGTATTGCTAAAAATTCTATATAATGCTTTCGCTTAAACAGTAGTTGAGTTATAGCTAAAGTGTAATAATATAAATTATCACTAGCACTAAAGCTCACGTTGACGTAAACGTTATATCGGGTTAGGCTGTTTAATTAATAATATTTAAAATTTATATCACTTTCTTATTTCTTTCGGAGAATCTCATGTCAAATAGTGATCCTATTGTAATTGTTTCAGCTTTAAGAACCCCTATGGGTGGCTTTAGTGGCTGTTTTTCTAATGTTACAGCACCTGAGTTGGGTGCAACCGCAATAAAGGCTGTTGTAGCTCAAGCAGGGTTAAACAGTGACCAAATTGATGAAGTCATTATGGGCTGTGTTTTACCAGCAGGTTTAAAGCAAGCCCCTGCTAGGCAAGCAGCTATTGCAGCTGATTTAGCATTATCAACAGTTTGTACTACTATTAACAAAGTTTGTGGTTCGGGCATGAAAGCTGCTATGCAAGCTCATGATGCATTGTTGGCTGGCTCAATTGAAGTTGCTGTAGCTGGTGGTATGGAAAGTATGAGTAATGCACCATATATTCTACCAAAAGCAAGATCAGGTATGCGTATGGGGCACGGCCAAGTGCTTGATCACATGATGCTTGATGGTTTAGAAAATGCTTATGATGGCATTTCTATGGGGTGTTTTGCTCAAGACACAGCAGATGAAACAGGCTTTAGCCGTGAGGATATGGATGAATTTGCTATTCGCTCATTATCTCGCGCTAATGCTGCTATTGGTTCAGGATCTTTTAAAAATGAAATTACACCTGTTACTGTTATAAACAGACGCAAGGAAACAATTATTGATACGGATGAGCAACCAGGTAATGCTCGCCCAGATAAAATTCCGTCATTACGAGCTGCCTTTAAAAAAGACGGTACTATAACTGCTGCTAATTCTAGTTCAATTTCAGACGGTGCAGCAGCACTAGTAATGATGAAGCTATCAACTGCGCAAGCACGTGGTTTGACACCTATTTGTAAAGTAGTTGCTCATGCTACTCATGCACAAAAGCCTGCCGAATTTACCATTGCACCTGTTGGTGCAATGAATAAATTATTAGATAAAGCGGGTTGGGCTGCAAGCGATGTTGATTTATTTGAAATTAATGAAGCCTTTGCCATGGTAACAATGCTTGCTGTTAAAAATATGAATTTAGATATTAATAAAGTCAATATTCATGGTGGTGCTTGTGCCTTAGGCCATCCATTAGGCGCGAGTGGTGCACGCATTATGGTAACGCTTATTCATGCATTGAAAAATAAAGGTTTATCAAAAGGTGTTGCATCTCTTTGTATCGGTGGCGGTGAAGCGACCGCAATTGCTATTGAGTTATTGTAATAAAGGATGTTTTAATAAATATTTTTGTCATTAATAAAAATTTTTTTTAATGTCCATATTGGGATTGTCTATATTGACTGGGCGACAATCCCATTATTTTTTTAAAAAGCCGTGAAAAATAATAAGGATCATCGTAGCCAATTTGTAGAGCAACGTCTTTTATTGAAATGTTTGATTCATCAAGTAATTTGCAAGCATGTTTTATCTTTAATTCTAAAAAATAGCGAATAGGGCTAACGCCAGTATGCTGTAAAAATTTTTTTGCAAAATAAAATTTTGATAGTTTAAGAGAATCCGCTATTTGCTGTAAATTTATTTTTTGACTAATATTATCTTCCATAAACCCCGTTACTTTTGACAAATTAAAGTCTTGCTTTAATTGTTCTAGTTTCACTGGGCTGTTCACTGTAAATAGAGCAAACATTTTTTTGATGATATTTGAAGCAAGGATAAAAGAGCTTAATTGATAGCTTTTATTTCTTGTTGCAAGCAACTCTTCAAATTCATTAATGAATGCTGTTTGGTTAGATATATTTAAAATTAAATTTGAACTGTTTATGCCAATAAAATCCATGAATTGTTCAAATAAGTGTCCTTCAATATGAACCCAATAAATTGACCAAGGCTCTTTATTGCTCGAGCTGTATTGGTGCTTTGTTCCTTTAGGTAAGAAAATCACATCACCTTTATTGATTATGCTTTGGCATTTAGATGTACTCAGTTTTCCAACACCATCAAAACAAAAAATAATTAAATTATCAGTATGGTTGTGTCTTTTAGTGTAATGATTGCTTGCCGACATGTACTTTCCAAATGATGATGGATAAAGGCCTCGGCTTAATATGTTGAGTGCTAATTGATTTATTAAAGGCTTGGGTATTAGATATCTAATACTGTTTTTTGGCAGTGGCCAGTTGGATGCTGTACTCATTTTGAAATCTCTTATGTATATAGCAAGATAATCCATTAAAGTGGCAAGTTAATCAATGTATTTTTAATAATATATTTGCTTTAATTAATGCATGCACTATTAAATTGCTTGAGTAAATTTATTCAATGCGTTGTATTTTATCAGTGTTAGTTATAGATATTTGTCTATTGACTAGCGCTCCTTAGTTAACTTAGATATTTAGGGCTTTAATGTGAATTTTGATTTAACCGAAGATCAGCAAATGTTTGCTGATACTGCTAAGCAATTTAGCGATAGTGAATTATTACCTAATGCTGCAAAGTGGGATCAAGAGTATATTTTCCCGAAAGACGTTATTGCTAAAGCGGGTGAATTAGGCTTTTGTGCTTTATATACGCCTGAAGATGCAGGTGGTTTGAACCTAAGTCGTTTAGATTCATCTATTATTTTTGAGCAGTTATCAATGGGCTGTACTGCAACAGCAGCGATGATGACTATTCATAATATGGCTACTTGGATGATTGCATCATGGGGAAGAAACAGTGTAAAAGATGCCTGGTGTCCATCATTAGTTACGGGTGAAAAACTTGCTTCCTATTGTTTAACTGAACCAGGCTCAGGCTCTGATGCGGCCTCTTTAAGTACGTCAGCTAAAAAAGACGGTGATCATTATATTATTAATGGCTCAAAAGTTTTTATTTCAGGTGCAGGATCTACTGATATTTTAGTTGTGATGGTTCGCACAGGTGAAGCTGGTTCTAAAGGTATTTCAGCACTTGCGATACCTGCTGATTTAGACGGCATAATCTATGGTAAAGCAGAAGAGAAGCTAGGCTGGAATGCTCAGCCAACCCGTCAAATAACCTTTGACAACGTGAAGGTTCCTGTTGAAAATTTACTAGGTAGTGAAGGAGAAGGTTTTTCAATGGCAATGAAGGGACTTGATGGTGGTCGCATTAATATCGCTACTTGTTCTATCGGTACTGCACAACAAGCATTAAATGTTGCTATGGAATATATGAAAGAGCGTGAACAATTTGGTAAACCAATTGCAGCCTTTCAAGGTTTACAGTTTAAACTAGCTGATATGGCAACTGAATTAGTTGCTGCTCGTCAATTAGTACGTTTAGCTGCTTATAAATTAGATAAAAATGACCCAGAAAAAACAGCCTATTGTGCTATGGCAAAACGTTTTGCTACTGATGTTGGTTTTCAAGTTTGTGATGCCGCACTGCAAATCCATGGTGGTTATGGTTATATTAAAGAGTACCCATTAGAGCGCCACTTTAGAGATGTACGAGTTCACCAAATTCTTGAAGGCACTAATGAAATTATGCGTGTTATTATTGCTCGTCGTTTATTAACTGAAGGTGCAGGGCAACTTTTATAAGCAGGTAGTATCTAAAAATAAATAGTATTTAATTACATATAAAAATGTAATTTCATGCTCAAGTAAAAAATAGGAACTTTATATGACTCAAGTAGTGACTTTCCAAGAGCTCAATTGTGAAAATGGTAATAAAATAGCCGTTGCCACCTTAAATTCTCCTCGATCTTTAAATGCTTTGAGTGGTGAGATGATTGATTTACTTTACCCAAAACTAAAGCTGTGGCAAACACAAAACGATATTGTTGCTGTTTTTTTGCAAGGTGAAGGGGAGAAGGCTTTTTGCGCAGGTGGTGATATCGTTCATATGTACAATGATATGATGGAACACACAGGCGATTTTTCTCCAGGTATTGAAGAATATTTTACTAAAGAATATCAGCTTGATTACCTTATCCATACTTTCAGTAAACCTTTTATTGTTTGGGGCAACGGTATTGTTATGGGCGGTGGCCTAGGCTTGATGGTTGGTGGAAGTCACCGTGTGGTGACTGAAAGCTCACGCATCGCTATGCCTGAAATTAGCATTGGCCTCTATCCAGATGTTGGTGGTAGCTACTTTTTAAATCGCATGCCTAATAATTGTGGTTTATTCTTAGGGTTAACAGGTGCTTCAATTAATGCTGCTGATGCGAAATATTGCCATTTGGCTGATCATTTTGTTGCTAATACTTATAAAGAAGCATTTATTGAACTGTTAACTCAGTTAGATTGGCAAGAGTCAATAGCGCTTAATCATGGAATGCTTTCAGACCTATTATCAGGCTTTGAGCAAGATTCTGCTAATCTTCTACCTGAGTCTAAGCTTACAGAACACAAGACGTTAATTGAGCAAATTACTAGTTTCGATAGTCTTAAAGATATAGTGAGTAAAATATTAGCTGTTGAGTGTGAAGATAAGTGGTTTAGTCGAGCGCAAAGCTCCCTCAAACATGGAAGTGCGTTAAGTGCTTCTTTAGCTTACCAACAATTACAGTTTGGAAAGTCATTGTCCTTAGCAGACTGTTTCCGCATGGAATTAAACTTATCAGTAAAATCAGGCCAATTTGGTGAATTTGTTGAAGGCGTAAGAGCGTTGCTAATAGATAAAGATAATAATCCTAAGTGGCATTTTGATTCTGTAGATGTAGTTGATAAAAAAGTAGTCAATTGGTTTTTTGAATCGAAATGGTCGCAAAGCAAGCACCCGTTAGTTCATTTAGATACTTAACAGAGAAATATTAATTATAATTTTTATAAAAATCATTTTAAAAAATAATAAGGAAATAAAAATGGCAAATATCACATTTATTGGTTTAGGTAATATGGGTAGTCCAATGGCTATAAATTTAATCAAAGCTGGGCATCAAGTTTGTGTTTTTGATTTATCAGAATCAGCTGTAGCACAAGTAGTAGAACAAGGCGCTAGTACTAAAGCAAGTGCAATAGATTGTGTTAAAGATGCGGCGTTTATTATCTCTATGCTACCTGCAGGTAAACATGTTGAAGGTGTTTATTTATCACCTGAGACGGGATTGATCAATCATATTGCTAAAGGCAGTGTGGTGATTGACTCGTCAACTATTGATGCTGCAACATCACGTAAAGTGGCTGTAGCATTAGCACAGCAAGGTATAAAATTTGTTGATGCACCTGTTTCTGGTGGTGTAGGAGGCGCTGTTGCTGGCACATTAAGTTTCATGGTAGGTGGCAGCGATGATGAATTTAAACAAGTAGAGCCTATTTTAGATGCTTTGGGGAAAAATATTTTTCATGCAGGTGACCATGGCGCAGGACAAATTGCTAAAGCATGTAATAATATGTTGCTGTCTGTATTAATGGTTGGAACTAGTGAAGCGCTGCAACTAGGTTTAGCTAATGGTTTAGATGCTAAAGTGCTATCTAATATCATGAGTAAAAGTTCAGGGAGTAACTGGACATTAGACGTTTACAACCCTTGCCCTGATGTAATGGAAAATGTTCCATCGTCAAATGATTATCAAGGTGGCTTTATGGTCGATCTTATGGCAAAAGATTTAGGGTTAGCTATGGATACAGCCGTAGGGAGTCAATCATCAACGCCTATGGGAGCATTAGCACGTAGTTTATATGCAATGCATGCAGCATCAGGGAGTGGTGGTAAAGACTTTTCCAGCATATTTAACTTATTTAATCATTCAGATAAATAACCTTTCAGCAAAAATAAACATCGAGAAATATATGGATTTAGAAAATAAAACTATCGTCATTACTGGCGGTGGTCAAGGTCTTGGCCGTACTATGGCGGTTAACTTTGCTCAAAGTGGCGCAGACATCGCTTTAATTGACTTAAATGAAGAGCTACTACAAGAAACAGTAAAGCTTGTTGAGCAAAGTGGTTCTCGCGTTAAATACTACTTAGCTAATGTCAGTAATGAAACACAAGTTGAAAATACTTTTAAACAGATAAATGACGACTTTAATGGTATTAATGGTTTAATTAATAATGCAGGTATTTTGCGTGATGGCATGTTTGTTAAAGCTAAAGATGGTGTAGTGAGTAAAAAAATGTCTTTGGCACAATTTCAATCAGTTATAGATGTTAACTTAACTGGTGTATTCTTATGTGGTCGAGAAGCTGCGGTACACATGATTGAATCTGGAAATAAAGGCGTCATTATTAATATGTCTTCTATTGCTCGAGGCGGAAATATAGGGCAAACAAATTATGCAGCTGCGAAAGCAGGTGTGGTAGCCATGACAACAACATGGGCAAGGGAGCTTGGACGTCATGGTATTCGTGTTGGTGCTATCGCTCCAGGAGTTATCCACACCGCTATGACCGATGCGATGAAACCAGAAATGCGTGATAGATTAGAAAAAATGAAACCTGTTGGGCGTTTAGGTAAAGCAGAAGAAATAGCTCATACAGCAAAGTATATTTTTGAAAATGAATTTTTTACTGGCAGAACTGTTGAAATAGATGGTGGGTTGGCTATGTAGACTTGTCATCTTTTTGGATGATTTTTATCTTAATTGTACAAGCTTTAAACACTTAAACTAGGATTCATGAAAAAAAATAAAAAATATGATTTTCACACTTGACCTGATAAAAGAAATCTATACAATGCGCTCCAGTTCCAAGGGGTTCAGGTCAAAAGCCTAACCAACGGGATGTTTTGATAAGTTATCTTCCTTCA
>JADGDH010000119.1:1833-8509 GCA_016745015.1 Colwellia sp. | reverse complement strand
AGTATTTTTTCTATTTGTTCATCATTTTTTTCAACATTTTGGTCAAGTTGAGTTTCTTGCGCATGTGCTTGAAAGCCCATAGCTAAAACCAGAGAAGAAAGTGCAAAAGTATGTTTAAGTTTCATGTTTACCCTTATTATTTATGTTTATATATTCAATGGAAGTAAAAATTGAATTATTTTACATTTTAACAAATAACATGTAAATGATAACGGTTATTATTTGTATTTACTTTTATAAATAATAATGATTATTGTTTGATATTTATCAAAGTGCGAATTAATATATGCCCCTAATTTTCTTTTTATAACTAATAATTAGTTAGGGCAACGTATGGAAAAGTTTAGTAATCGCTTTTGGTTTCAACTACATGGGTGGTTTTCATTACCCATTTGGATCATATTTTGCTTTGTATGTTTAACTGGAACCATTTCAGTTGTTAGTCATGAATTAACTTGGCTTACTAACCCAGATTCTCGTGCTAGCAACCCACAAAATCTTGCACAAAAACCAATTTCAGAATTAGTTTCAATTGTTAAAAAAAGCCACCCTACAGCAGACGTGTCTTTGGTAATGACATTTGAGTCTTATTTAGTTAATGCTATTATTTTCACTGATAAAGACAAAGAGAACGCTATAGCCTACATCAATCAATACACAGGAGAGATACAAGCAATTAATGTAGGTATTACTTTTCCTGGTTTTATGGGAGCTTTACATGGTTGGCTTTTATTTCCGTGGCAAAATAGTTATAGCGTTGGCTATTATCTTGTTTGCGCTATGGCAATTGTAATGTTGGGTGCATTAATTACAGGCTTAATTATTTATAAAAACTTTTGGCGGGCTTTTACCCAACCAAAACTTCGTTTAAAGCAAGGTAAAAAAACAATATTAGCAGATTTACACCGTTTAGCTGGTGTATGGTCTTTATGGTTTTTGCTTTTAATGAGCCTTACGGGCTTATGGTATTTAACGCAAGCGATTATGTGGCAGAACAATATTGAAGTTGAACCGCATACTCACTTAGTTAAAATAGAACAGTTACCACAAGCTAAAGAAAAACCACCAGTTTTCCCCATCACCTTAACAGATGCTTTTTCAATTGCAGAGCAAAAATTTCCTGATTTTAAAGGTACTTATATTATGATGCCTGAACATAACAGAGACACTTATAAGCTTTATGGCTCAGGTGATTTTATTTTTTATGATCAATATGCTTATGGAGTACTTATTAACCCGTGGACAGGCGCTATTGAAAGTACAAGAGCACCTAATAAAATGACGGCGATACAAACCTTATCTCATATTGCAGATCCGCTTCATTACGGCACTATTGGTGGCATTTGGACTAAAATTATTTGGTTTGTTTTTGGCGTATTATTAACGGGTATGTCTATTACTGGCTTTTTAATGTGGGGAAGTCGTACTGTAAAAGCATCGAGAAACTAAACTATACAAATGCATGTATAAACAGAGACAGACAAATAAATTTAGTAGGAAGTAAGATAATGACACAACGACGTAATAGTTTATGGAACCGACATAAATACAAAATTAATGGCTTAGTTTTAATATTACCTTTTTATTTTTTATATCAGTCATTGACCCCTAAACTTCCTGAAGCTTTGAATACACAAAAAATTGCTTCATTTGAAATAGCACCTACACCATTTAACATGGAACCACCCTATTTTCATGATGGTCATTACACCAAAGATTTTATGCTAGCATTTAGCCAAGGTAATATTAAAGATATCCGCCAAGCTTATTTAAATATAGGATCAAAGGCGTTACCCTTTACAAAATTACAAGCAGGAGATGATGGTATATTACATGGTAATCAACATAGTCAAGAAGTACATGCAATTGCACCCGCCGTTATAAAATCAAAACATAAATTATGGCTAACTATTGAAAACTGGCAGGGGGAAAGAATGGTAACTAGCTGGGATTTACCTAAAGAATTATTACAACCTTAAGCATAGATCAATAAATATAAATAAGCGTTCTAAACAAATTTACACATGCCATGCCCTAAAGAAGTATTGGGGCGTGATACATAACCATAACGCGCATAAAAGGCTTCTTTTCCTTTCGCTGCTAACAGCCCAATAGTGGCACTTTTTTTAGCTTCAATTGATAAGTAGCTTTCTATTTGCGCCATTAACGTAGCGCCAATGCCCAAGCCTTGGTAATCAGGGTCAACTACAACATCTTGAATATAGAAATACATTACCCCATCGCCAATTACGCGCCCCATGCCTACAAGTACAGAGCCATCATAAATAACAACGTGAAATAAAGAGTTAGTTAAACTTGTTTCAACTTCACTAATAGCAACACCTTGCCAACCAACCTTCTCTCTCAAACTTACAAATTCTTTAGCTGTGGGGCTTGCTAGTATGACCTTAAAATGACTCGGCAAACTCATATTTACTTAAACCGCATTGATAAATCAACCGCTTGCACATGTTTAGTTAATGCACCGCTAGAAATATAATCAACACCTGCTTTGGCATATTCTTGTAAAATTTCTATGGTCATATTGCCTGAAACTTCTAATTTAGCTTTACCGCGAGTTGCTGCCACCGCTTGTTCTATCATGACGGGAGTAAAGTTATCTAACATAATAATATCAGCACCTGCATCAAGGGCTTGTTGCAACTCATCCATTGACTCTACTTCCACTTCAACGGTTTTATCGCTATGGTTTTTCTTTGCTGTTGCTACCGCTTGTGCAATACCACCACAAGCAGCAATATGATTCTCTTTAATTAAAAAAGCATCAAACAAGCCAATTCTATGATTAACACCGCCACCACAAAGCACGGCATATTTTTGCGCACTACGTAAACCTGGCAAGGTTTTGCGCGTATCAAGTAATTTGGTGTTAGAGCCAGCTAACTCTTTTACATATTGACCAGTTAACGTTGCCGTACCTGAAAGGGTTTGCAAAAAATTAAGTGCTACACGCTCACCAGTAAGTAACGTTCTAGCATTACCCGTTAATTCAAACAACGTGGTATTGGCTTTCACCATTTGACCATCACTAACAAACCAAGTAATTTCAGTTTTAAACGCATTACTGTTATGTGTTTCATTTAAAGAAGCGTCCAATTGCTTAAATACTTCATTCACCCAAGCAACACCACATATAATACAATCTTCACGGGTTATAACCGTGGCAACCGCTTGTTCCTTTTCAGGAATTAACATGGCAGTAATATCTTGTTCTGCATTAAGAATTTTACCATCAAACGCACCTAAATCTTCTTTAAGTGCCCAAGTTGTTGTTGTTATTATATCTTTTTGTAGTTTTACTACTGTAGAAGTGAGCATTTACTTTTTCCTGTTAAAGCGGTTCACGCAAAATGAGTTGTTTACCTGTTTGATGAAAATCTAATTGTTTCAACGCACTCATGCCTAATAATATTTCATCATTTTTCATTGCAGGGTTTATATGTGCTGCGACATTATATAGGAAAATATTACCAATGCTAAGCTGATCTATTTTTGTTCTATAAACAGTAACCGTACCGTTAGCTGTTTGCACTGGATAACTACCATAACTTTCAAGCTGTAATTCGTCAGCTATATGGGCAGGAATAGATACTTGCGTTGCGCCAGTATCAAGTAAAAAAGTCACCGATAACTCATTAATGGTACCTCTTGTTACATAATGCCCTTGCCTATTTTGCTTCAAAACAACCTCTGCTTGTCCTGAGCTATTTAGGTTAACTTGCGGCTGACTATTAGGGTTATATTGCTCATCAAGCACATCTTGAAAAACAAACATCAATAAAGCAAGTGCAATGATCCATGCCAACCACACAAATATTTTACCTATTTTGTTTGTCGAGACATCTTCAGTCATAATAGAATGCTTCTATGTTTAATTTATCTGTTAAAAAGAAAAAGTTATTGTATGTCGTTAAACAAACAGAAAAAAGAAAAAAACAGTAATAATTTGCAACCAAGCCTATCCATAAGGCAAGGTTGGTTATTAACTGCTGACCAACAAAAATCAAACTTTTTCACACCTCGCAGTTTAAATGATCAAATACAGCTATTAGTCATTCATAATATTTCTTTACCCAAAGGTAAATTTGGTGGTAATCATATAACCGATTTATTTTTAGGTAAAATAGATGCTGATGCTCACCCTAGTTTTGCAGATATTTCCCAGTTAGAAGTATCTGCCCATTGCTTAATTAGACGTGATGGCAGTATTATTCAATATGTATCTTTTGATGATAAAGCATGGCATGCAGGTGTATCTTGCTTTAATGGCATTGATAAATGCAATGACTTTTCTATTGGCATAGAGCTTGAGGGAACAGATGATATTCCTTACGAAAAGGCGCAATATTATCAGTTAGCAACATTAACGGTGAGTTTACAAAAAAACTACCCGTTAATTAGTAATAAAAATATAGTTGGTCATTGTGATATTGCTAAGGGAAGAAAAACAGATCCTGGTGAAATATTTAACTGGCAGTATTTTCATCAAATGTTGCAAGCACAAAAAATGAGTAAATAAGTTTCAAGTTACAAAAAAATAATAAAGAGAGTTACGTAAAATGAGTTTATTAAGTTTACTGATAGCATTAGCTGCTGAAAAATCATTATCGTCTACCCTGTGGCGCTTTGATCATTATTACCAACAATACGTAAGTTTTTTTCAACGTAATTCTATGTTATCAAATATGAAAGATAACAATCTTATCTACATTATTTTTTTACTTTTACCTGTTGCAATTGTTTATAGTGTTTTATCCTTAGTAGATGACGGATTAATACACCTAGTTATTTCTACACTAATACTTATTGTTTGTTTTGGTTGTGTTGGCACTAGAGATAGTTATAAACACTATTTGCATACTGCTTTTCGCGGCGAAGCAACCTCTGCTGAATTACACCACCAACAGTTACTACAAGATAAAAACTTACCTCCGATGGGGTTTGGTCAAGCATTAATTTGGCTAAACTATCGCTATTACATTGCTGTCATGTTGTTTTTCGTCACTTTTGGTGCTGCTGGTGTTGTGTTTTATCGTTTGTTAACTACTGTAATTGAACAGCAAAACGACAACTCTTTAGACACCAACAAAACTGAAAAAAAAATTGAAAGACAAGCTGAGTTTAATCAATCAGAATCAACAATAGCAGATGCTAGCGAGCAACAAAGCGCACCTAGCATTTCATCAAACGGTAAACATTATCACCAAATTCTTTTCTACCTAGACTGGTTACCTGTACGCATTACATCATTTGGGTATATGTTTGTAGGGCACTTTTCAAAATCACTACCTATATGGTTAGAAAGTTTATTTGATGGTAAAAAACCTGCCCACGAAATATTAATAGATGTAGCTCAAAAATCTGAAGACATTATGATAGATAAAGACGATTGCTCTGCAGAGCTATGCTTACTAGTACGCTTAGCTAAACGCACTGTACTGTTGATACTCGCCATTATTTCAGTACTGACTTTAATAGGGCTTATTAGTTAAAGATTTTTAAAGCGTAAAAATCTTTTGTGCAGGGAGAGAATTTATCTCCCTTTCTTGAGCTAATAAACCAACCATTGAATAATTTATAATACCAACCTAAATTGCGTGCGCATTTACTCAATGAACGCTACCTTATATTGGTAAGACCATTAATTTCAAACATCCAAATTAAACAATCGTTTAAAGTTTTAACTCTATTATTGATTCATTTTTTATTAATAAACCCCCTTGCTTTACTGACAGGATTCAACTAGATTACATTACAAACAAGGTGTTTTATTGATGATCTTTTACTCTAAATAATATTGGTAATACCAATTTACCAATATTATTTAGACATTTTTTATCAACCAATAACAGAATAAATATTGAATTAAAGGTTTAACACTTAATGCCGCAGCCATTAAAACAACAGCTAAAATCTCAACTTAAGCCGCAGAAATTATCTGACATTATTTTAGCACAGCTAGAAAATATGATTATAGAAGGCAGTTTGCTGCCTGGAGAAAAATTATTACCAGAAAGAGAGTTGGCTGTACAATTTGAGGTTTCAAGGCCATCGTTGCGCGAAGCAATACAAAAATTGGAAGTTAAAGGGTTAGTTATTCGAAAACAAGGGGGTGGCACTTTTGTAAGTAAAACCATCATGAAATCTTTTTCAGACCCTTTATTTGGTTTGATGGCAAATAATAATGAATCACAATTTGATTTATTAGAATTTCGCCATGGTATAGAAGGTATGGCGTCTTATTATGCAGCTATGCGAGGCACTAGTGCTGATTTTGAACATATTCAGGCCAAGTATGAACACATTGGCAATTGCCAGTTAGAAGACGATTATAGTTTAGAAGCACAAGCCGTTTATGAGTTTTATTTAGCTATATGTGCAGCATCACATAATGCCTTGATATTACACACTGCTCGTAGCATGTCAGCAGTGCTGATAGATAACATAGAACAAAACTTAACAGTGTTAACAAAACGTCCTGATATATTTAACAAGATAACCGATTACAGAAAAAATTTACTCGATGCTATTACTAGCGGACAGCCAAAAAAAGCGTGGGGGGCAAGTCATCGTCACCTTGCTTTTATTGAGGAAGTGTTATTAAAGCTAACTCAAGAAAATAGTCGCATGGAACGATCGATGAGAAGAATGTAAA
>JADGDH010000119.1:0-1733 GCA_016745015.1 Colwellia sp. | reverse complement strand
TATTGGAGACAACGCAATATGTCAGATCTACCAAACATTGATATTGATTCTATAGAAACTCAAGAATGGTTAGAGTCCATGGAGTCAGTATTAGAAAATGAAGGCCCTGAACGTGCACATTTTCTACTTGAAGCTTTAATAGAACGAGCACGTCGCGGTGGTACCCATTTACCTTTTGAGGCCACTACAGCTTATGTAAATACTATTCCTCCAGGGCAAGAACCACATATGCCTGCAGATCAAACTATTGAATCACGCATTCGTGCTGCTATTCGTTGGAATGCCTTAGCCTTAGTTTTACGCGCGTCTAAAAAAGATTTAGAGCTTGGTGGCCATATTGGTAGTTTTGCTTCGTCTGCAACGCTTTACGATGTTGGTTTTAATCATTTTTTTAAAGCGGCAACGGACAAAGATGGCGGTGATTTTATTTTCGCCCAAGGGCATATTTCTCCAGGTATTTATGCGCGTGCTTTCCTTGAGGGGCGCTTAACTGAAGACCAAATGGCAAATTTTCGTCAGGAGTGTGATGGCAAAGGTTTACCATCTTACCCTCACCCTCATTTAATGAGTGACTTTTGGCAGTTCCCTACCGTTTCTATGGGCTTAGGTCCTCTTCAAGCAATTTACACTGCTCGTTTCTTAAAATATTTAACTAATCGTGGTATCAAAGATTGCTCAGGCCAACGTGTTTACTGTTTCTTAGGTGATGGTGAAACTGATGAGCCTGAATCATTAGGTGCTATCGGTTTAGCTTCGCGCGAAGGCTTGGATAATTTAACATTTATAGTTAACTGTAACTTACAGCGTTTAGATGGCCCAGTTCGTGGTAATGGCAAAATAATTCAAGAGCTTGAAGGCACTTTCCGTGGTGCAGGCTGGGAAGTGGTTAAAGTTATTTGGGGTAGTTACTGGGATCCACTCATTGCCCGTGATACTTCAGGTAAGTTATTACAATTAATGAATGAGACTGTTGATGGTGAATATCAAAACTGTAAAGCCAAAGGCGGTAAATACACCCGTGAGGAGTTCTTCAATAAGTATCCTGAAACAAAAGCGATGGTTGCTAACATGTCTGACAAAGACATTTGGCGTTTAAATCGTGGTGGTCATGATCCAGTAAAAGTATATGCTGCTTATGACAAAGCAATGAACACTAAAGGTCGTCCAACAGTAATTTTAGCGAAAACGGTGAAAGGTTTTGGTTTAGGCGCATCGGGTGAAGCATTAAACATTGCTCATAACGTGAAAAAAATGGACGTTGAGTCAATTAAATATTATCGCGACCGTTTCAACATGCCAATTAGTGATGAAGATATTGCTGATTTACCATTCTTCCAATTTCCAGAAGATAGCGAAGAATACAAATACATGAAAGCACGCCGTGAGGCGTTAGGTGGTTCATTACCTGCACGTCGTCAACAACCTGAAGAATCAATAGAAATCCCCCCCTTAAAATCTTTTGAAGCCATCACTAAAGGATCTGGAGATCGTGAAGTTTCATCAACAATGACTTTTGTTCGCGTACTTAACAGCTTATTAAAAGACAAAAAAATTGGTAAGCGTATTGTGCCAATTATTCCTGATGAAGCTCGTACATTTGGCATGGAAGGTTTGTTCCGTCAAGTGGGAATTTACGCTAACGAAGGTCAAAAATATATACCTCAAGATGCTGACCAAGTTGCTTATTATCGTGAAGACAAAAAAGGGCAAGTTCTCCAAGAAGGCATTAATGA
>JADGDH010000118.1 GCA_016745015.1 Colwellia sp. | reverse complement strand
GAGGTTAGAAAGCGTCGTGCTGAAAAAGCTAAGCTTGAAGGACGAGCAGATAAAACTACAGGTGGAAGAGTTAACCCGCTAGCTAAAAAAGATTAAGTCGTATAATTAGTTATCTGCCCATGTTACTTCAACATCCTTATTTTATTTTTTTCAGTTATTCTCATGTTGTTTTTTACTTTTCATCTCACATTCTTTCATGCTAATAAAAGCATGTTTGAATATTGGGCAATAATTAACACATGCTTTTTCTAAATCAGCTCTACAGGTATGTCTGAACCTCACACTTTTAAGTGAATTTTCTAATGCCTTATCTTCATGACACCTAATTCAATCCCCTCTATCAATACGATAAACATTATCTTCAGATATTTTGAATAAATCAAAAAACAAGTAAAAATATTCCAATCAATTATCAAATAGGAATTAAATTACCTATAAAAAATAAAGAATAACATTGCATATCAATATGTTATGAATTGGTACACATTATGCTCTACAAGATATGATGGAAGAGAAAATTAAAATAATAATCTCTTCAGTATACATCATCTAATTAAATCAATTATAAAGTAGAGAATATATGACCATAACAATAAAAAACTTCTGCACAGCAACAGTGATAGCCGCAGCTATAGGGGGGACTTCTTCAGTATCAGCTGAAATTTCCGCTGAAAATGATTGGGGGAAAATACAATTTCATGGGAGCCTAAGAGCATTAGTAACAAAAGAAGACGGAAGAGAAACGGATGTTATTGATGGGATTTCCCGAATAGGTATTAAGGGATTTGTAAATTTATCAGACAACTGGAAAGGAACTTATCGACTCGAAGGCCGCGTGGTAATGGATGATGGCGTCATTTTTAGCGATGCCAATGATTACCATAAACGCGTTACTTATGTAGGGCTTAAAAATAAAAAAATTGGAGAAGTGAGGCTAGGTAAACAATATTCACCACACTATTTGTGGACAATTGTCCCCATTGATATCACTTTCCATAACCCCAGACATTATAACATTCGTTGGAATGCCAGTGAAAACTCATCAATTAGGGAAGCCAATTCTCTCGCTTATTTCTCTCCGTCTTATAACGGGTTCACGTTTGGTACACTGTTTGAAATTGATGGCGGAGATACAGAAAGTTCAGGTGTTGACAGTTACAACATTGCAGCCAAATATAACACTGGGCCATGGCAAATAGGCTTATCTTACTATGATCGCAGTGACGACAAGCGCAGTAATGGTGCCATTAAGCCTGATGCAGAAACTATTGCAACAGCGATTCAATATAAAGAAAATAGTCACAAGGTTGTGTTTCGATATCAAAATGAAGATATATCAGATGGCACTGTATTTAAAACAATTGGTGCTTATTACTCCTATTCTTTTGAGTCTGGCATTACACCACAATTGAGAATTTACAGCTTAGACAATGGTAATATTCAAGGCTATCAAACAGCCATTGGTGTTTCTAAGAAGTTTAACAAATATGGCGAAGTTTTCATTGATTATACTAATTACGACGATGAAGCGGCCACGCTTAAAAAACGAGCTGATGATATCAGCCTTGGTATCAAAATATCTTTTTAGACACAAACCTATTATTTAAATAAACAAATTACAATAATAAGACACTGGAGATTATTATGAATAAATTTAAACTTGCTTTTGCTTGCGCAACATTAATTACCCTACCCTTACTAGGCCATGCTGCCAACGCACAAAAAGAACGATCATACATTTTGTCAACCGCATCAACGGGAGGAACTTATTACCCTGTTGGTGTTGCGGTTGCTACATTAACAAAAGTAAAATTAGCCCCTAAAGAAAAATTATCTTTATCTGCAATTACCTCGGCAGGTTCAGGGGATAATTTAAATTTAATGCTTAAAAATGAAGCTCAGTTTGGTATTTTACAAGGTCTATACGGTGCATGGGCATGGAATGGTACAGGGCCATTTGAAAAGCGAGGAGCGAATAAAGAATTTCGCTCAGTTACCATGTTATGGAAAAATGTTGAGCATTTCACCGTTAATAAAAGCGCGATGAAAAGTAATTATCTACAAGATATTTCTGCTCTTTACCAAAAACCTCTTTCTATTGGTAAAAGAAATTCAGGTACTGAAGGTTCTGGACGTTATATTCTTGGGGCTTTAGGTCTTGATGCCGATAAATTCAATAATGTTCATATGGGCTATGGTGCCAGTGCAGGAAGAATGCAAGACGGTCGCATAGAAGGTATGAACACCCCTGGTGGTGTTCCAGTTAGTGCTATTACCCAAGTGCTATCAAGTAATGGTGAAAATTTAAAAGTGCTTAATATTTCTGATGAATCACTTGAGAAAATCAACAATGATTTTCCGTTATGGGTTCGTCAAGTCATACCTGCGAACACTTACCCTAATCAAAAAGAGCCCATTAATACTATAGCCCAACCTAACTTTTTAGCTGTAAATGCAGATTTACCAGAAAATGATGTTTACTTAATTACGAAAGCAATTTATGAAAACTTACCTTTCATCAAAAGTATTCATTCCGCAACAAAAGTTATGAGCATTGAAAGCGCAATTGACGGTTTAATAGTACCTCTTCACCCTGGCGCTGTACGATACTATCGTGAAGTAGGCGTTACAATCCCAGCACATTTAATTGCTGAATAATTTAAAAGCGTCCTGCGGGGCGCAATTATATAAATAACAATAATAGGAGTAAATAATGAGTGCTGAAAATTTAAAAGTACCCGTCGTATATTGGCTAGCAATTTTTACTAGCCTTGTACACATAGTATTAAATTACTTTGCTATGATTCCTGAAAATTGGTCTTCGGTTGTTCACTTTGCTCTTTTTGGCAGTCTTGGTTCAATATTATATTTTAAGAAGTTTTGGGCTCAAATAGCTGTTTCGGGGGGTATAATTGCCAGTGCCATTTATCTCATAATAACCGAGGACTCCTTATATGAAAGAGGCCAAGCGTTCATTGTTTCAGATTATTTTTTCAGCATTTTAGCGATAACTCTTGCGCTAATACTAATGTTTAAGACCGTCGGATGGTTCATTCCTTCGTTAATTGTGGTATTTCTCACTTATATCACTTTTTGGGGGAAGTATGTGCCCGGAGTATTTAATTTTAGAGGTTTGTCTTGGGAAACCATGCTATTTCGTAGCTATTTTAGCACTGATGGTATGTTTGGCACTATTGCCCAGCTATCTTGGACCTTTGTTTTTATGTTTGTCTTGTTTGGGGCTTTTCTCCAAGTTTCTGGCGCGGGAGATTATTTATTAAAAATTGCTTCTAAGCTTGCTTCCAGATTAAGAGGTGGATCGGGTCTGGTTTCGGTTTTAGCCTCTGGTTTAATGGGATCTGTTTCAGGATCCGCTATTGCTAATACGGCGGCGACAGGCGTTATTACTATACCCGCAATGAAAAATAAAGGCTATTCTCCAGAATTTGCTGGTGGGGTTGAAGCTGCAGCTTCAACAGGTGGCCAACTTATGCCTCCTGTTATGGGAGCGGGTGCTTTTATTATGGCCTCTTATACCCAACTACCTTATTTAACAATCATAACCGCAGCTTTACTACCTGCCCTACTTTATTATTTTACTGTTGGTTTTTTTGTTCGAGCCTATGCGATTAAAAATAATATAGATATTCCTAACAAACTGAATAAAGAACAATATAGTGATGACGGGATCAAAAATGGCTGGCGACACTTATTCTCTATTGGTACCTTAGTTGCTTGTTTAATTGGCGGCTTTACTCCCATATATGCTGTTGGTATGGCAATTTCATCAATTATACTATTATCTTGGATATCAGAAAAACCAATGAAACTAAAAGATATTGGTGACGCCCTATCCGAAGGCTCAAAGAGTATGGTGGTTACCGCTATATTATTAATTACCATAGGGTTAATGGTCAACGCAATTACTACAACGGGTTTAGGTAGTACATTTTCGTTAATGGCTATTGAATGGGCAAATGGTAGTCTATTGATCCTAATTGTATTAATTGCTGTTGCTTCATTAATATTAGGCGCAGGGCTACCGGTTACCGCTTCTTATATCATCGTTGCCACATTACTAGCACCTGTATTGAGTGATCTTATATCATTACAAAAAACCATCGAAATAATCAACAACGGTAGCATGACTATATCTAAAGAGTTTGTTCAAACACTATTACCTGCTTTTGAAAATGGTACCATGACATTATCAGAAGCAATTTTAGCCGCCCCAAGAGAAATTCGTAGCATGCTATACGATACAGTATTGCCTCCAGAAATAATAATGAGTAGCATATTAGCAGCACATTTGGTTATATTCTGGTTGTCTCAAGATAGTAATGTGACACCGCCAGTATGCTTAGTGGCCTATACTGCGGCAGGCATAGCTGGTGGTAATCATAATAAAACAGCCTTTTGCGCGTGGAAACTTGCTAAAGGTTTATATTTGGTGCCCTTATTAATGGCTTACACTGGATTAGTGACGGGAAGCACCGAAGAACGAATAATTAGCTTTATTTTTGCTTTTATCGGCTTGTTTTGTATTATTGCAGCATGGGAAGGCGTGGTTATGAAAGTAGTGAATCGCTTTCATAGATTAATTCTGGGCATTGTCGGTTCAATATTACTTTGGCCATTTGATATGCTCGAATTCAAAATAGCACTTACTTTAATTTTTACTGTGTATTTTCTATTTTCATTCATTCAATTTACCAAACATCCATTGAGAAATAGCATTGCTTAAGCGAAGAAATTATATACTTTTATTTTGGCTAGTTTTTATTGGCTTGGTAATAGTTGTTCACATTGTTTGGATTAAAAACACTCAACAATCTTCTTTGTTGAAATTGTCATTAATTGATAATACGTTGAAGAGCGTATTTCAAAAATATCAATACTTACCTGAATTATTATCTCATGACCCTCGATTAAAATTAGCGATTGATGATAATGACTATGGTATACAACTCAATGACAAACTCAAAGCAATGCAAGTCTCGGCTGGAGTTGACAGTCTTTATTTAATGAATAATAAAGGTGTTGTAATTGCTAGTAGCAATTACAACAAAGCCAACAGTTTCATGAATCGTAAATATGACTTTAGGCCTTACTTTAAAGAGAGCATGAGTGAGGGTAGTGGCTTGTATTATGGTGTTGGTATCACCACTAAAATCCCTGGTTATTTCATTTCCTCTCAAATAAAAGGTTTCAATACTGGTACTGGCGTCATAGTCGCAAAGGTAGAGCCAAGTAGTATAGAGCAATCTTGGCAACAACTGTCGGGAGATGTTTTTGTTACAGACAATAATGGTGTTGTCATCATGTCAGCTAATAAAAACTGGAAATATAATAGCCTAACTCAACTTTCACCTAAACAATTAAAGGATATTTCAAGGCAACGTCAATTTGCTGGAAAAGTACCAAAACTTATTGTTAATGATAGATTAGATATTGATATTGCTGGCGTTTCTCTTAGAGAGATTAATGGCCAACGCTTTTTAATTGAGTCCGTTCAACTGGAAAGTAAAGAAAACACCTTATTAAGAAAATGGCGACTTTATTACGCAGTTCCTTTTAATGCTGTTATTGAAAAAACAATTTATAGCAGCTTAATTATTGCTCTTTTATTATATGGCCTTTATATTTTTATCAATCACCGCCATTTTATGGCCGATACTAGGGCGTTGAAAGCGAAGATTGATAAGCAGCACCGCGCTGATATGCACCTAATTATCGACAAAACTAAGGTAGGTATATTAACGATTGATAAAATGGGCGACATTCTTAGCCATAATGCTATTTTTCAAGAGATGAGTGATCAAAGCTGTAGTTCGGCAATTACAGGGAGAAGCATTAGTGAATTTGTGCCATTGCCCGAAAAGCTAGACGAAGCAACCAATATAACTGAGGCCTTTACAGAAACCACCTTAAAACAGAAAAACACGTCATATTCATTACCGATAATGTTTGTTATTAGTCCAATAAACATTGGCAACAGCGCGTACTTAATGACCATTGTGGATATATCTAAACGTAAAAAAGCAGAGGAATCATTAAGTTTTGCTAATGCTCAACTTGAAAAATTAGTGGAAGAAAGAACTTTAGCACTAGATTTAGCCCAAAAAGAGCTAATCCTTCAAGAAAAAATGGTGGTGTTAGGTAGAATGGCTGCCGCTATAGTACATGAGTTAAGTCAGCCCCTTGTCGCATTTAAAAGTGCCTTAGCAAGCATCGCTATTAAGCAACAAAGAAGCGACTGGGTCGGGGTTAATTATTCATTGAATAACCTTTCACCTCTTTGTAATAATATGCAAGATATATTAATTCAGCTCAAATCTTTTGCATATCAAGGTGGACAAAATCAAACCCAACACATTGAGTTAAATGACTTAATTAGAAGGTTGTTAGATTCTTACCTTGATGAATACAGCAACATCATTACAGTCAACTTAACCAAACAACCAATGATGATAAAGGTTAACGTCACTAAGGTTGAAATAGCAATAGGCAACTTAGTTCGTAATGCCATAGACGCGGTAAAAACAGCAGAACAGCCTAAGGTATCTATATTTACTAAAATACTTAACAATCATGTAATGATAACGGTTGAAGATAACGGTATCGGTTTTGATGAAAACATTGCTGAACACATTTTCGAGCCTTTTTTTACGACTAAATCAATTGGAAAAGGACTTGGCTTAGGATTGCCTATTACCAATAATATCATTAAAGAGTGCTCTGGTAGTATTGAAGTTGAATGCATTGACGACTTAACTCGTTTTACTATTTTATTACCCATGTCATAAACTTATCGTGCAGTATTACTTAAAACTTTGTTAAATGAATAAATTCTCATTATTATTATTAATGTGGCTCACGCTAATGAGTAATTATAACGCCATAACACGACAGGATACCTATGAATAACAATGAAGATTTAAGTGCTGATGATTTCGAGATAATCATTGTCGACGATAATAAAGACTTATTAACTAACGTCTCAGACTATCTTTCACTTCATTTTAAAAAAGTCCATGCCTTTATTAATCCAGAAGAAGCTATTCAATTTGTGTACGAAGGTTTTCCCGGTGTTGTTGTCAGCGATATAAAAATGCCCAAAATATCTGGAGTAGAGCTACTTAGTCAAGTGTTAAGCTGTGATGCCAATATCCCAGTAATTTTAATGACTGCACACGGTGATATTTCGCAGGCAGTACAGGCCGTCCAAGAAGGCTGTTATGATTTTATCGAAAAACCTTTCGAACCAGAGCGTCTTTTAGTCAGTATTAAAAGGGGTATTGAAAAGCGGGTATTAACACTAAATCAAGCTAGACTTCGCGAGGCTCTTAACAAAAAAGATGCCATAGAAACTCGTTTGATGGGAGTTTCCCCTAAAATGGCTAAACTGCGACGCGATATATTGTCTATTGCTAATTTAGATATTCCCGTACTTATTCATGGCGAAACAGGTACAGGAAAAGAAGTAGTTGCTCAGTGTTTACATGACTTTAGTAATAGAAAAAAAGAACAATTTGTTCCTTTAAATTGTGCTGCAATACCAAAAGAATTATTTGAATCAGAATTATTTGGTCATGTAAAAGGTGCCTTTAGTGGCGCAAATACCAACCGTGTGGGTAAGTTTGAATTTGCAGATCATGGTACAGTTTTTTTTGATGAGGTAGAATCAATTCCATTAAACGCTCAAGTTAAAATATTACGCGTCTTATCAGAAAATATAGTTGAAGCCATCGGCTCTAATACGGCTATAGATATCAATATTCGTGTCATAGCCGCAACTAAAGAAGAATTAAAAAACAATCCAAACTTTCGACAAGATTTATATTTTCGCATGCAAGTAGCAGAACTGTACATCCCTCCTTTGCGAGAACGAAAAGAAGATATATTGTTGTTATTTGAGTATTATGTAAACAGTTTTATGACCCAAAACAATATTGAATGGCGGGGTGCGAATGCCCGCCTACAGCAGCAATTGTTAGAATACCATTGGCCTGGAAATGTGCGTGAATTGATCAATATTGCCACCCGATGTATCATCCAAAACTGCTACGATCTTAATGAACTACTTAACCCGCAACACATTGAAAAAAATTACGAAGAATCGCCATGTTCATTAAAAGATTTAGTTAATGATTTTGAAGCTAGTATGTTAGTCAACTCTCTACAACGTCATCAAGGTTGTGTGCAAAACGTTCTTGAAGAGCTCGATATTGAAAGACGTACTTTTAACCTTAAACTCAACAAATACAATATCAATAGTCGCCTTTATAAAGATGGTGATATTGAAAGTAAAAAATTACGTTAATAGATAGAGTTTAATTTTAGCTTGCAGAAAAACAATTGATATCAGCACTAAATTTTTAAATTTCCCTCAAACTTCTGAGCTAAATTCTGAGCTACAAAATGTAGTAGCTCAGACCTGATTTAACAGCTAACAATTAACCTATGGATTGGCTTTATTAGTATTCCCTTGTGTATTCTTATTGGCATAAGGTTTTGCACGGCGTGGTTTTCCACCATTA
>JADGDH010000010.1:39357-42562 GCA_016745015.1 Colwellia sp. | reverse complement strand
ATTTTTAGCCTTTGCAATAACATCAAGCACATTTGCGAGTAAAATTTCAGGTTTGTCTTCTTTCTCGCCTAAAGCCTCAATTAAAAGTGCATCTACTGGGTTTACTTCTTGTTTTTGTTCAACCAAATCACCTGTTAAATTTAAAACTAAAGCAGTTCTTTCGGGCACAATAACGTTGTCAGAATTGTCGCTTAACATGGCAATAAAACCGATGAAAAGTAAGATGAAAATGAAATTCAAAACAACTGAACGAGTTAGAGTGAATAAACGCCAAACGCCAGAAATAATACGTTTAAATAAGTTAACTAATGCATTCATAATATTTATTCATATAAAATATAAAGGATTAACATTATATTACATTATCTGAGTTCTAATTCAGATAATAAATTGATCAATATATTGTAAATAAATGCGTATTTTATCTAATCATGACTAAAATCACTAAGTGCCTGAAAGTATTTGTTTGTTGTAAGGTTCTTATCTTTTGCACATCTTATAACCTTATTATTATTTGAGAGCCTAAATTATGTCTTTATTATTAAAAATGTATCAAAATTTTTTAGGTAAATTATCTAATTTTGATGGTATTCCTGCCTTATTATTACGCTTCTACCTTGCACCAGTATTTATTATGGCGGGTTTTAGTAAAACACAAATGCTTGACCCTAATATTACAGGGCTTGCTTCCTTTATGGCTGACCCTAATATTATTGCTTGGTTTGGTAATAGTGATTGGGGATTAGGTTTACCTTTTCCTGCATTACTCGCTAATTTAGTTATATTGGCTGAGTTCTTTGGTGGTTGGTTGTTGCTTGTTGGCGCACTTACTCGTTTAATTTCTATCCCACTTATGTTTACTATGGTAATTGCAGCAACTACGGTTCATGCTGAAAATGGTTGGTTTGCTATTACACCGACAAATCCAGATGTTAGCGCAGCTAAAATGGTGACATGGCTTGGCTTTGAACAGGCAGAAGCAAGTTTAGAAAATAGTATAGATACGGCTAATCGTTTAGGTAAAATGCGTGAGATTTTAGAAGAAAATGGAAATACAGACTGGTTATATGAAAATGGAAATATTGTTGTGCTTAATAATGGTATAGAGTTTTCAGCAACATACTTTATTATGCTACTTGCTTTATTCTTTATTGGCGCAGGTCGATATACTAGTGTGGATTATTACCTTTCAATCGTAGTAAATAAACGGTCAGCTAGTTTTAAATTAACTGACCGTTTTTAGTTACAAAGTACTTTTTTAATTCATGCTCTTGTTTTTAAGTAATGTTGTTTTTTGTTGGTACTTTTTAATGAAAACATCTCCCCAATGATAAATAGCAAGTCCTAAAATAATCAGCAAGGCACCAAAAATTAACTTACTATTAATAACTTCATCATTTAATACAGATCCTAATGTTAATGCTATAATTGGGGTGACTAAAGTGATTAAGGCAACTGTGCTAGCGGTTAACCTTTGCAGTACAAAAAAGTATGCAAAAAATCCAATTAACGAACCAAATACACCCAAATAAATTGTTGCCCATATTGAGCGTGGTTGCCATTCGCTTATATTTAAACTGCCATCAAGTAGTAACCAATTAATAACAAATAGTGGTAAAGCAATTGTTAATGCACCAACGGTTGTTGCCATAGGGTGAATAGCTAACGAAACACTTTTCACTAAAACACCACTTAAGCTAAACAAAAAAACAGCAATTAAAATATAAATCAAACCATAGATACTATTGTCACCTAAAGAAAAATTATCAACGCAAACTAAGCCCAAGCCTACCAAAGATAGAAGCATAGATAGTTTACGTAAAATTGATATTTTTGGCTCTGCTAGTATTCTTCTTGCCAAAATTGCTGAAAATACAGGGGCTAACCCAAAAACTAAGGATAAAATTCCAGAAGATAAATAGCCTGCAGCTAGATATGAAAATGACATGCCGCCAAATATACCGAGCGCAGAAAAACTATATAAACGAATCGCTTGTTTATGCCAAGGTAGGTCAATATTGCGAATAAAAATAATTATACAACCCAGTACAACAGCAATAAGCATACGTAATAGTACCGCTAGGCTGGGGTTTATTGATTCACTGCTCCAAACAATCCCTAAAGGTGTAGTAGACCAAATTAATAATACGGCTAAATAGGCAATAGACACTTGCATTTTTACTCTCCTTTTTTTCTCGATAATTGCAGCGTCTTTTGCGAAACACTTAAATTTGATATTTTGGATATACAAACAAAAAAGCCGCAAAAGATGATTTCTGCGGCTTAAAAGTGTGTTTAGTTTATTGAAAATGTTATGTGCTAACTTAAACGCTCCGCATTAATTGACCACAAACGAATGGCCTGACTCTGCCAACATGATGTTGCCAGAGTTAAGGCTCGATTGAGCATTAAATTTTGTTTTGCGGTAAAAACGTTGTTCATAAACTTATATTCTTATTTATATTAATTTAAATAAACTTGATTCAATAATATTGGTTTAACGGGTAAGTAAATGATAGTGCTGTTGACCAGACATTAAGTCAAGTAATAATAGTGATATTTGCTTATTTTTTTACTTTATCTTATTTTAGTGCGTGCAGGGAATAAAGCTTAGCGCTACACTTGCTTTACTTTTATTAAAATTAAATTATCATTTTGTTTATGACAGCCATAGAACTACTTTTACAACGACAATCAAACCCTTTAGTTACTTTTCCTGCGCCTGATACTCAAGCGCTTGAACAAATTTTAGCGGCAGGAGTGCGAGTGCCTGATCATGCTTGTTTACAACCTTGGCACTGTACGGTAATTACTGATGATGGTTTGCAGCGTTTAAGTGATTTACTTGTAGCAAGCAGTGACCCGAAAATAGCTAATGTAGAAAAAATAGCTAAAATGCCATTTCGAGCACCTATGATTATTGTGATCAGTACACAGTATATTCAACATGAAAAAGTACCAACGCAAGAGCAATTGATCACCGCAGGATGCTGTGTACATGCTATGCAAATGGCGGCATTTTCTTTAGGTTTCGGGGCTGTATGGCGAACAGGTGAGTTAGCTTATAACAAGCATGTGAAGCAAGGTTTAGATATTAGTGAACAAGATGAAATTGTTGGTTTTTTATATATTGGTACGCCTTGTAAAAAACAAGGAATTAAAGCAAATAAAAGTTTTGAACGTAAAGTAAGTTATTGGAAGTAAA
>JADGDH010000010.1:4692-39257 GCA_016745015.1 Colwellia sp. | reverse complement strand
ATGAAATTGTTGGTTTTTTATATATTGGTACGCCTTGTAAAAAACAAGGAATTAAAGCAAATAAAAGTTTTGAACGTAAAGTAAGTTATTGGAAGTAAAGGGGAAGTACAGATTGACGAATTAATAGTTGCGAACAATTAATTTGTTCGCAACTATTAATATGAGGCTTTTTTATAATGTGTAATTTATTACTTTAGAAGTCTGCGTTATTAGGTGTTCTTGGGAAAGGGATCACGTCACGTACGTTTTGCATACCTGTAGCATAGGCCACTAAACGCTCAAAGCCTAAACCAAAACCTGAATGCGGTACTGTTCCGTAACGACGAAGATCACGATACCAGCTATAATCAGCAGTATCTAAGCCCATTTCTTCTAAACGGCTATCTAAAACATCAAGGCGTTCTTCACGCTGACTACCACCAATAATTTCACCAATGCCTGGTGCTAAAATATCCATAGCTGCAACTGTTTTACCATCATCATTTAAGCGCATGTAGAAAGACTTAATATCTTTTGGATAATTTTGTAAAACTACAGGACCATTAAAATGTTCTTCTGCTAAATAACGCTCATGCTCAGAATTTAAATCAACGCCCCAAGAAACAGGGTTCTCAAAAGTCTTACCACAATTTTCTAAAATGGTAATTGCGTCGGTGTAATCTAAACGTACAAAGTCAGTTTCAATTACTGAGTTCAAACGCTCAGTAACAGTTTTGTCAACACGTTGCTGGAAGAAAGCAATATCGTCGCTACGTTCTTCTAAAACTGCTTTAAATACATACTTTAGCATCTCTTCAGCTAAATCTGCCGCATCAGACAAATCAGCAAAAGCGATTTCAGGTTCTACCATCCAAAACTCAGCTAAGTGTCTAGAAGTATTAGAGTTTTCCGCCCTAAAAGTAGGCCCGAAAGTATACACTTTTGATAACGCGTTACAGTATGTTTCAACGTTTAATTGACCAGAAACGGTTAAAAAGGTTTCTTTGCCAAAAAAGTCTTTGTTGTAGTCAACTTTACCTTCATCGTTACGTGGTAAGTTTTCCATATCTAACGTACTAACACGGAACATTTCGCCAGCACCTTCACAATCACTACCCGTAATAAGTGGAGTGCTGATCCAGAAGTAACCTTTTGAATGCAAAAAGCGGTGAATAGCTTGAGCTAAACAGTTACGTACACGAGTGACTGCGCCGCCAATATTGGTACGAGCACGTAAATGTGCTTGTTCACGTAAAAATTCAATACTATGGCGTTTAGCTGCCATAGGGTAAGTGTCGGGGTCTTCAACAAAACCAAGCACTTCAACAGCGGTTGCTTGAATTTCAAAAGACTGACCTTTACCGGGTGATTCAACTAATACACCTGTAATTTTAACCGAACAGCCCGTTGTTAACTTAAGAACATCATCTTGATAATTATTAAGATCACTTGGTACGATTGCTTGAATGGCATCAAAGCATGAGCCATCGTGAATAGCTAAAAAAGAAATACCTGCTTTTGAGTCTCGGCGAGTTCTTATCCAACCATGTACGGTAATAGTTTCATCAACAGGGTACTGACCTGTTAATACATCAGTAATTGCTATAACTGACATGTAATGACCTCTTATATATTTATCGAATTTACTGAATTTTTTAAGGTGGTTATGTTACCGTGACTAGTATGTTTAACAAGTAAAACTTGCTAAATTGACTCACAATAATGAAAAAAAACTGCTGATGCTTAATAAATATGACTAAAATTGTAGAAAACCAAATAAAATCAGAAAAACCATCATTAACCAAAGAACGTAGAGAATCGGTAGATTTTTGGTTTTACTTAGCAAGAGTGCTTACTGTTTGTAGTTGGGTTACTTTTTTCGCGGCGATAATCATATCCTTTTTTGTTGCTCCAGAAACTGATTATGGCGTTTTACGTTATCATGAAATAGAAGTTAGAAAATTTTGGTTAACGCCATTAACAGGGTACTTATATCTTATTATTTGGTTTAGTGCGGCAGGTGTTTATGCTGCCACGTTAATAGACAAATACCGAAGTAGAAGACGTAACGATAATACTCATTATAATGCCTACTTCTTACTTGGCTTTAACTTGATTTGGTTGTCAGTTATTTTACAGCACGTTCTTAGTACAGCAAATGTTATATAAAACACTTAATCTATAAAACAATCGTCTTCATATAAAACAGTTTCCATTGCTTTAATCAGTAATGCTAGTTGTACTTTGTTAATGATAAGTGGTGGAATAATATAGATAAGTTTCCCGAAAGGACGAATCCACACGCCTAACTCAACAAAACGTTTTTGAATTATTGCAACATTAACCGCTTGCAAACATTCAACCGCACCAATAGAGCCAAGTACTCTGGCATCTTTTACTCGTGTGTGACTTTTTAATGGTAATAATAAAGTTTTTAATTGCAGTTCAATAGCTTGAACCTGATCTTGCCAATTATTTTCAAATAATAAATCAATACTTGCGTTGGCAACTGCACAAGCCAATGCATTTCCCATAAAAGTTGGGCCGTGCATAAAACAACCAGCTTCACCATTACTGATAGTTTGCGCTATTTCAGTCGTGCATAAAGTTGCAGCCAAAGTGATGTAACCACCGGTGAGTGTTTTTCCTAAGCACATAATATCTGGACTGATTTCTGCCCATTCACATGCAAAAAGTTTACCTGTGCGGCCAAATCCTGTCGCTATCTCATCAACAATAAGTAGTACGTTATATTGATCGCATAGTTGTCGGCAAGACTTTAAGTATTCTGGGTGGTAAAAGCGCATTCCCCCCGTACCTTGTACTATTGGCTCTATAATAAATGCAGCAAGTTCGTGGTGATGTTGTTCAAATAGCTTAGTAAGCTCTTTAACATCTTCAGCTTGCCATTGTTCATCAAATTTTATGGTAGGAGCAGGGGCAAAAATATTTTTCATTAAAACTTTATCAAAAATTTGATGCATGCCTGTAACTGGGTCGCACACTGACATAGCTGCAAAAGTATCACCATGATAACCATTACGAACTGTGAGTAGTTTAGTTTTTGATTTAGATCCTTTACGTTGATCCTCCTTACTATGCCAATACTGTAAAGCCATTTTCATAGCTACTTCAACACTAACTGAACCTGAATCCGAAAGAAAAACTTTATCAAGACCTGAAGGTGTGAGTTGAGTGAGTTTGTTGCATAACTCAATGGCACTTTGGTGCGTTAAACCACCGAACATAACATGAGACATTTTTGTTGATTGTTCAATTAAGGCTGCATTTAACTTTGGATGGTTATATCCATGTAAAACAGACCACCATGATGACATGCCATCAACAAGTGATTTTCCATTAGCAAGGTTTATGTGAACACCTTTAGCACTTTCAACCAAATATGTAGGCAAGGGCGTTGACATAGATGTATAAGGGTGCCATACATGTGTTTTATCAAATTCGAGTAAATCTAACTGACTACTGTCTGTTTGTTTTGTGTTCATATGTAAACTTAATCTGTTGTTCAATATTGACATCAAAGGGATGTTCGCTAGACTACCCGTTAACTTAACTAGATGCAAACGAATACCTATGTCTCAAACTCAATCAAAAGCGTCAACAGATACACTTTCTTCTACTTCAAATTCAGATACTAAATCAAGTATTCGTCACAATTGGACACTGGCCGAAGTACAGGCATTATTTGCCTTACCTTTTAACGATTTAATGTTCCAAGCACAAACGGTTCATCGCCAAAATTTTAATGCTAATGAGGTACAAGTCAGCACTTTATTGTCAATTAAGACAGGTGCCTGTCCTGAAGATTGTAAATATTGTTCACAAAGTGCTCGTAATAAAACTGATTTAGAAAAAGAGCGTTTGATGGAAGTTGAAAAAGTGCTTGAAGCGGCTGAAAAAGCTAAAGCAATGGGCTCAACTCGTTTTTGTATGGGCGCTGCTTGGCGTAACCCGAAGGCACGAGACATGCCAATAGTGTTAGATATGATCAAAGGCGTAAAAGCTTTAGGTATGGAGTCTTGCATGACATTAGGTATGTTAGATGAGAATCAGGCTCAGCAACTACAAGATGCTGGTTTAGATTATTACAACCATAACCTTGATACTTCGCCAGAACATTACAATCAAATTATTACAACACGTACTTATCAAGACCGATTAGACACCTTAGATAATGTACGTAGTGCAGGTATGAAAGTTTGTAGTGGTGGTATTGTTGGCTTAGGTGAAACTGCGGTTGACAGAGCTTCTTTATTAGTGCAATTAGCAAACTTACCAAAACAACCTGAAAGCGTACCTATTAATATGCTTGTTAAAGTTGAAGGTACACCGCTTGCAGATGTTGATGATTTAGAAAGCTTTGATTTTATTCGTTGTATCGCAATAGCACGAATTATGATGCCGAAATCACATGTACGCTTGTCTGCTGGGCGCTCTGAAATGAATGAACAAATGCAATCATTATGCTTTCTAGCAGGTGCCAACTCTATTTTTTACGGTTGTAAGTTACTTACCGCTGAAAACCCTGAAACAGACAAAGACATTCAATTATTCAATAAATTAGGCATCAATACGGAAACAATTGTTGATGACAGCGCAATACAAAATAAAATATTGAAAACATCTTTAGTAAATGAGCAACATAAAGATTTATTTTACGATGCAAGTAGTTAATTATAAATATAATTAATTGGTGTTAAAAATTAAGAATATAACGAATGGCATTTGAATTTATTAAACAAAAGTTAGCTGTACAAAAATCCCAGTCTCGTTATAGGCAGCGATTTTGTGTGCAAAAATCAAATAATAATAGCTTAGAGCAAGAAGCTATTATTATTGTTGATGGAAAAACATATATTAATTTTTCATCGAACGATTACTTAGGATTAAATAATCATCCTAAAATAAACCAAGCGATGCAAGAAGGTGTAGATAAATTTGGTGTATGCGCTAGCTCTTCTAGTTTGGTAACGGGCTATCATTATGCTCATCAAGCATTAGAAGAAACAATTTGTCAGTGGTTAAATAAGCCAAAGTGCCTATTATTTTCCAGTGGGTTTACTGCTAACGTTGCTTTATTTCAAACGCTTGGCCAAACTCTCAACCAAGGAAATTGTCATTTTTTTCTTGATAAACTCTCTCATGCCTCCATACTTGATGGTGCTTTCTCTTCCAAAGCGAAAGTAAAACGTTTTGCTCATAATAATACTCAGCAATTATCACAACTACTATCACAGTGTGACTCTGACAATAAGCTAATAGCCTCTGAAGGCGTGTTTAGTATGGATGGCGATCAAGCTAAGTTGAGTGAACTTGAAAGCATAGCAGACAAAAATAATGCTTGGCTTTATGTTGATGATGCACACAGTATTGGTGTTATAGGGAAGCAAGGTCAGGGCAGTACAAGCATTTTAAATTCTGTCTCAGATAAAGAAAATTCCAACATTATTATGGCTACTTTTGGTAAAGCAATTGCTACTAGTGGAGCTTTTTTAGCATGTGATAATAGCTTGCATGATTATTTAATTAACTTTGCTAGACATTATATTTATTCAACGGCAATTTCACCTGCATTAGCATGGGCGACAATTAAGAGTATTGAGCTTATTCAACAAGAACAATGGCGGCGAGATAAAATTATAGAATTAAGTAACCTTCTAACGAGTTTACTTGATGATGCTATTCAAATTGTTCCGTCTGACTCGTCAATTCATGCCATTATTATTGGTGATGAGGAAAAAGCACTTTTTGTAAGTGAACAGTTGAAAAAGCAAGGTATTTGGCTAACAGCTATACGTCCACCAACTGTTGCTATTGGTACGTCTAGGTTACGCGTAACGATATGTGCGAACCATAAACACAATGATATCAAGCATCTAGCGTACTGCTTGAACAAGGCTCTTATTTAGATGACAATATTGACTACAAAAACATCACACCATGAAAATAAAGCGAAAATAGCTGAAAGTTTTGGTTCAGCCAGTAAATCATATGATTTTTCGGCTAGATTACAACGATTTTCTGGTAAACATTTAATGCCGTGGTTGCCAGATAAAAATGATCTTACTGTACTTGATTTAGGCTCTGGAACAGGTTTTTTTACGGACTTATTAGCGACCGGATATGATCAAGTTATTGGTTTGGATTTTTCAAAAAAAATGCTTAAATTTGCCCAAGGTTGTCGTAACAAAAATATATTTTGGCTTGAAGCTGACGCACATAAAATTCCATTACAAGATGAGAGTATTGACTTTATTTACTCGAATTTAGTCATTCAATGGTGCGAGCCACTTGATATTGCCATAAAAGAGATGTTGCGAGTTTTAAAGCCGGGAGGCTTGATTATATTTACTACTTTGGTAGATGGCACTTTACATGAACTCAAGTCATCATGGAAACAAGTAGATGATGACCAACATGTTATTGACTTTAAGACAGAAGAGCAACTTGGTGAGTATTTTAATACTGATGCTTCTACTGTGCTTGAACATAAATGCCAAGACATAATACTTGAATATGAAAATGTTATACATTTGGCTCGAGAGCTTAAGGGCTTAGGAGCCAATCATTTACCTAAGAAAAAAAACCGTGGTTTATCAGGCAAAGATAAATGGTTTACCATGACTGAGCATTATAAAGATTTCCTTGAACCGAGTGGTGTATATCCAGCAACTTATCGTTTGTACTCTGGTTTAGTGGCTAAGTTAAACAGCCAGCATGAAAATTAATATGAATGTTAATAAAAAGATGAAAAATTACTTTGTAACTGCAACAGATACCGATGCAGGCAAAACTTTTGTTTCTTGCGCTTTAATAAAAGCTTTAATCAAAGCAGACAAAAAAGTTTCTGCCTATAAGCCTATTGCTGCTGGTTGCCAGCAGATAAATGAATTATTGATTAATGAAGACGCTGAGCTATTAAGTCAGTTTGCTAACTGCAAGCAAAGTATAAATGAAGTAAATCCCATTCCACTAGCTGAAGCTATTGCACCACATGTTGCTGCTGCAAGGATTGGCCGTGAACTGTCTCTTAAAGAAGTAGCTCAAGGTTTTGAAAAAGTATTGTCATTAAAAGCTGATATTAACTTAACAGAAGGAGCGGGAGGTTGGCGGTTACCTTTAAATCTTAATTTATCTAAGCCAATATTTTTATCTGACTTTGCTATTAACACTAAGCAAGATGTTATTTTAGTCGTTAATATGAAGTTGGGCTGTTTAAACCATGCACTACTGAGCTATCAAGCTATTATTGCCGATGGGTTAAATTGCATAGCATGGGTTGCTAACAGCGCAAGTAACGAAATAATGTTAAATTTAGACGAAAACATTACTAGCCTTGAACAACTTTTACCAATGCCTAAAATTGCACAATTAAAATATTATAGTGACACAACGATGAGTGTGCACAATAAAATTTGTGAAGCGGCGAATGAAATAGATATAACACCGTTACTTATCTAATTAATGCTTCACCTGTAGTACTAATCTAAATTACTTACCTAACTCGACCAAACATGCACTAGCAATAAAACCTGATCGGGTTTTATAAGCAGAACTTTTGCCCACACGTTCATCTATTTGTTTGATCAGTAACTCAGGAAGGGTGACATTAATTTTGTGACTCTTACCTAAATACGCACTTATATCAATATCAACAATAGCCCAGAAAGCTTGTGAATGAGAGTGTGGGTTATCAAGAGCATATTGCTGTCTGTGTTTTTCTACACTTAATGCTGATGGAATTTTTTCACCATATTCAGCCAAAATAGCTAAATGAGATTTAATGCTTTGGCTTATTTTTTCCAACCCTAAATCTATAGATTCTACACTAACACTACAACCGGGAAGGTCAGGAACTACTACCTTGTATTGTTCAGTGTGTTGTTTGCTAGAAAAGACAATTGCATACTTCATATTTCACCATTTTTACTTTTTAATCCATAAAACTAATTATAACTCCTGTAACTCTGAATGTCAAAACTAAGACAACCCCAATAACTCTCTTTTCCTTTGTATGTGTAACCCTGATAACTCTTGATGTGTGAACAATAATAACTCCAACAACCCCTTGCGTGGTGTAAGTTAACAATTACTTCTCTTTATAGTTAAATGTTGTCTATTTAGAAAATAAACCATCAAATTATGTTCAGATAATTTACAACGATAAATTTAGAGTAAAAAATATTTATTAAAAATAACGCTAGAGTTATTAATTAATGTGGAAGATTGAAAAATTGATCATTATAATGAAGTAAGATCTATACAACTTATTGACCAAGCATGATCGAAATGTATTGGTAAATGTGTAACAAACAGCGTCATTTAAATTCGGTATATTCGTCTAATAAGAAGTAACCGATTAGGAATATTTATGAAAGAACTTATTCACGCCAACCCTGATTTAATGATTACAGTAGTAGGCATTGGTGGTTGCGGTTGCAACACAGTTAATATGCTTTATGAAAATAGCTTGTCTAATAATGTAAATTTAATTGCTATTAATACAGACCTTGCTGCGCTGAATTCTCTACAAGTTGAAAATAAAATATTAATAGGAGAAAACCTCACCCAAGGCTACGGTGCAGGATCTAATCCTGATGTCGGATTAAAAGCTGCTGAGGAAAGTGAGGAGCTATTAATTAATGCTGTTAGAGGAAGTGATATTGTTATTATCACTGCAGGTTTTGGCGGTGGTACAGGAACGGGAGCAAGTCCTTTAGTTGCTAGAATAGCTAGAGAGTTAAATATTAATTGTTTGGCTATTGTAACTTTACCTTTTGTATCAGAAGGAAAGCTACGGATGGATTTTGCTCTACAAGGCATTAATGATATTAAAAATCCAATTCATGCTTACATCACTTTATCTAATGATCTACTTTTAAAAGGTCTAGGTGAAAGTGTTGGTTTATTTTCGGCTTTCAATCAAAGTAATGAAGTATTGAAAAACTTACTTGTTTCTTTAGTGCAAATGTTAACTGAAACGGGTTATGTTAATGTTGATAAAAATGACTTTTCAAGCATTCTCTCCTATGAAGGTGAGTCTATTTTAGGTGTTGGAAAAGCTGATAGTGAAGAGCTTGCTTATGAGGCATTAGATCAAGCATTGAATAACCCTTTAGTTTCAATTGCTAAAATAGACACAGCGAAGGGCATTATTTTTCAACTGTTTTGTAAGTCAGAACCTAAACTATCAACCTATAATGGTTTAATTGATCATATAAGAGAAAAAATCACCAATAAATCTGTGCTTATTGTACCTGGTGTGACTTTAGATCCTAATTTATCATCAGAAATTGAAATTTTAATTGTTGCTTCAGGAATAGACTCAACAATAGTTGAAACATCAAAAGCTGCCGCTGCAAGTGTCGAAGGTAGTGATTATATTGATGAAGAGTTAACCTTTGTTGATTCTGAAAGCAATTATTCTGATATTCCCGCAATCACTCGCAAACTTATTGCAATGCGTTCAGGTACTTAGCTTTGATCTAGCACTATAAGTTATTTGGATATATAGGTGCGTTAAAATACTAATGTTCAATCAATTAATTCATCAATTTTTTCCGCCGCTTGATTTGCCCAAACACCATAGGCTAGTTTAGAAGGGTGAAAACCATCTTTGGCTATAAATTCTGGTTTAAAGGGTAAGTCAAAGGTTAATATTGAATAATTTTTTTTATTTTTTACTGCTTTTATCATTAACTCGTTTAGTTTTTTAGCTCGTAAACCAAACCACCACCTAAGTGGGTAGGGTATTGCCATAAACTGGTGCATTGGTGGTACGCTAGTTAATAATACTTTGGGATTATCAAACTTAGTATCTAATAGTTCAGTGATAGTTTTTATATTAGCAAACCAATGACTTGAACGTGTTAAGTGAGTTACATCATTAACGCCAACTGAGACTAATATATAATCGAATTCTTGTGTGGGATTTGTTGTAGGCTCTTGTATAGGTAATGCTGTAAGATTTTTTATAAGATCTGACGAAGTAACACCAGTATTGGCTATTAAGCGCCAATGTACGTCGTATTTAGCCGCAAGAATTGCTGTTAATTGACCAGATAAAGCATTTTTTTGTTTCTCTACACCAACACCTGCGGCGGCAGAGTCACCAACAATTAATAATTTAAGTTTACTGCCATCACCACAATGTCCTGACCGTTCACCACAAGGCTCTGGAAGACGTAATACTGTTAGCTTTAACCATATACCTTGTAGTAATAATAATGGCATAATTAATGTTGTATAAATGCAGTAGTAAACTGATGAAAATATTTCTTTTAGCTTCAATGATATGATCCAGAAATTTAGATATGGTCGGAGTAGCAAGATTCGAACTTGCGACCTCACGTCCCCCAGACGCACGCGCTACCAAGCTGCGCTATACCCCGATTTGCAAACCAATTAGTTTAACTATTCGTATCAACATAATATGTAACCTAGGGAGGATTACTGCTAATACACTTGATTTACGCAGCCTATATTAATGATTTATTAAGCTAATGCAATGACAATCATATGATCAATGAGCCAATAACTTTTAACCGACTAACTAATGCACAATTATTTACTTTTTTGTTCTGTTTGCATACTAAAACGCTTAATGAAATGTACGCCATCAATCATTAATGGAAAATCTTTATTTACGGTGATCGGGGCGTTTAATTGACTTGAATAACTATGAAAATTACCATTTCCATCAATTAAAACAGATTTATCTTTATTAAAAACCATTAAACCTTCTGCAGATGTATTAGCAATAACACGGTCTTTATTTAAGGTTACAAGATCTGAACCATTGCTGTAGGCCTTATTATTAATAGTGCAGCCAAGCCAATTGTTCATAAGGGTTGATTGTAAATCCATATGACTTGTTAATTTATTAATTGTTTCTTTATTTACACTAGGTTGAGAAGCATTATAAGGGGTAAGTAATAAAGCAGATTTAGTTGATAACTGTGTGTCTTTAGTTTGATTGCCTATTGAACTAATCCAAATAATATCTTTTTGTTGTTTCTGCTGCTGCGCTAATAATAAAGCGTCAACAAACAACTCAAACTGATAACTGTTATTGCTGCCTTTATCATTATCACTTAATGTACTTTTGAAATAAATTAAGTGTAGTCCAGGTTGTTTATTCTTGAGTTTGTCAGAGAATATTAGGCTTGAAATATCGTTAAGGTGGGTTTGCTTCTCAAATAAAGAAGTAAACCATAAGTCGTTGTTAGCTTCTATGCTCTCACTTATTCTGTTCACTAAGTTATCATTATTAGTATTCGTTTTATTCTTATCAATTAAGGTATAAGAACTCGCTAGATTTTGCTGTTCAATAGCTTGAAATAATAAAGGTTTAACTTGTTGCTTTAAAATGGCTTGCTGATAAATGTTTGGCAAAGCATAAAATAAGTTAAACCAAGCGTCATCAAGTAATGCGGAGTCTACATGGTTGTTTAATAGGTAGCTGTTACTGCTTGTTCTACGACTAAAATGTTGTAATTGCCGTTCATTTAATTGTTCGTCGGTAAGAATCAAAAATACAGATGTTGATGTATCAGCATTAATACATTGGCCACTTTTCAAAGAAGGGTATTGCGGTATAGCACGACTAAAAGACAACGGGCTCGTTTTACGCTCAATATAGTCTTCAATATCAAATAAACCATATTTGGTTAATAAAGTTTGTGCTGTTGCAGGATAAGACAATGGCAATACCGTGTCTTGACGCAATATATCGTAATCTAAATTTGCATCGGCCCAAATATGAGTTAGATGACTAAAGAAGAAAGACAACACTAAAGCAAAAATAACAAAACGAGCAAACACTGTTTTTTGTAATTGTTTTAAATGCTTCCATGCATAATTACTGATGGTAAATTCAAAGCCTAATATTATAATGGCCAGCATGCCGCTAACGGTATAAAAAACAACACTTTCTTGGGCAATTTCTTTTATTAGGCCAAATATTTGTGTGCTTGATGATGCATTTAAATGATAGCCTAAACGACTATAAATGAAGCCATCAAGCAATAATAGCAATAGCCCAAAAGTAAAAATTATTGAAGCACTTGTACGAATAACCTTGGTGTTTGGCCAGATAATTGTTAATGGAAACAAGAGTAAGACAAAACTCATAAAAGTTAGAAATGCCGTATGACTAACCCAAGTAGTGATTAGGTAGACTTGACCTAATAGTGTATCGGGTGCTGTTTCACTGAAAAGGTAATAAGAAGATAGGGCTATTGCCGCAATAATATTAAAAAATGTGAACCAATGGCTCCAACTAATTAAATGTAATAGTTTTTTGCTATAACTTTTTGTATCAAAAGAGACCATTGAACTTTATTCTTCTTATTTTGTTAGATAAAACAGGGATAAATAAAAACTAGTGTGTTTTTTGAATAGATTGATTTAATGCACGCGTAAAATTGTCTACAATAGCATTTTGTTTATCTGCAGGAACTTTACAAATAACATTGGTTATTGTATTTCCTAAACACATTAATGCTAAATCGGTTGTTGCTTCTTCGTTTACAAGCACATCCATTAATTCTTGAATAATTTTTTCTACACGTTCATTGGAGTATTTCGATACAATGGGCATAATGACACTTAACTGATGATAAATAGTATTTTGCCAGTTTATCAAATGCCTGAACAATATACTAATTTATCCCTAAATATAGATCCCTGATTATGAGTTTAATTATTTCTAATATAGCATTACATTTTATTTCTAAAAAAGAAGAATCTGGAGACGTTTCAGTGCGCTTAGGCCCTGAAAATATAGAGATCAGCACTAAAATAACCGCTTTTATTGATGGTTTACATGCTATTTATAATGCTAAAGGAAGTAAAGCTTATGGGTGTTTTTCTGTTTTACCTGCACAAGGAAGTAGCGACAATAATAGTGAAACGAGTACCGCACGCTTTGTAGATTTAATGGAAAGTTATTTAGGTGAACGCCAAAGTTTTTACGCATTCAGTACGCAAGCAGCAAATACGCTAAAAGATGAAATAGAAAAATATGATTTGGAAGAAAGTGGCTATTTAGTTGTTTGTCATTACGAATATATGGGCGGACGTTATCTTTTAGTTGCTGTTATTCCTGTTTCGCAGCATTACAGTGTTGACGGAGAATTAAATATTTCAGCCGATCAACATCTTGATACTAACAAACTACAACTAGCAGCACGTATCGATTTATTTGATTACCAACAAAATGCCAGTGGTAATCGTTATATTTCTTTTATAAAAGGCCGTGCAGGGCGAAAGGTGTCTGATTTTTTCCTTGATTTTTTAGGCTGTGAAGAAGGCTTAAATGCAAAAGAACAAACGCAAACACTGGTACAGGCGGTAGAAGATTATGTGGCTGTTAATCAACTTGATGCAGGTGAAAAACAGCAAACACGCAAAGAATTATTAAATTACTGTAAAGAGCAAAAAGCGAGTTCTCAAGATGTTTCTATGCAAGAGGTAGGGAAGGTTATTGGTCACACTACAACTGATACTAACGGTAATGAGCAAGATTTTTATCAATTTTGCCAGCAACAATCTTATCCTATTGAAGAGTCTTTTCCTCATGACCAAACCGTTGTTAATAAAATAACAAAATATTCTGGTTATGGAAATGGTATTAGCTTGAGCTTTGAACGTAGTCATTTTGGTCAAGATGTTGTTTATAATCCTCATAATGACTCGATTACACTTTTTAAAGTTCCACCAAATTTGAAAGAACAATTACAAGCTTTATTAGCAACTAACGAGACTGATAATATTGAAGATGTTTAGCTGTTAATATTGCAACAAAGACTGTAACCAAGCACTAAAACCAAATCAAAAAGGTAACGCGGTACTAGGATTTTTCGCGTTATCATTTAAATATCAGTAAGTTAACTTTACGCTGATAAATTTGAAAAACACGGGGTTAACCATGAAAAACGATCACAAAAACACACTTACTATTACTCGACCTGACGACTGGCATGTACATTTACGTGATGGGGATGCATTAAAAAGCACTGTAAAAGATATTAGCCGCTATTTTGGCCGCGCTATCGTAATGCCTAATTTAGTACCGCCAGTAACTAATACTAAACTTGCTAAAGAATACTATCAAAGAATTATGGCAACAGAGCCTAGTGCACATTTTAAGCCGTTAATGGTACTTTATTTAACCGACACCACCAGCCCAGAAGATATTATTGAAGCAAAAGAGTCTGGGCTTGTTTTTGCGGCTAAACTATATCCAGCGGGCGCAACAACAAATTCATCTTCAGGTGTTACTGATGTTGCTAATTTAAAAGATGTATTTGCCGCTATGCAACGAGTTGGTATGCCATTATTAATTCATGGCGAAGTTACAACCGATGACATTGATATTTTCGATCGTGAACAAGTATTTATTGATACCATATTAGCGCCATTAGTGGCTAATTATCCTGATTTAAAAGTAGTGTTAGAACATATCACAACAAAAAATGCTGTCGATTTTGTTAACAGTGCAAGTGATAATGTAGCAGCAACGATTACAGTGCATCATTTATTATTTAACCGTAATCACATGTTAGCTGGCGGCATTCGCCCTCATTATTTCTGCTTACCTATTTTAAAGCGCAATATTCATCAACAAGCACTAATTCAAGCTGCGACTAGTGGCAACGCTAAGTTTTTCTTAGGCACTGATTCTGCGCCACATGCAAAGCATGCTAAAGAATCGAGTTGTGGTTGTGCTGGTTCTTATACTGCCCATGCAGCAATAGAGTTATATGCTGAAGTTTTCGAACAAGAAAATGCACTAGATAAATTAGAAGCGTTTGCTAGCTTAAATGGCCCTAAATTTTATCAACTGCCAGTAAATGCAGATAAAATCACATTAGTTCGTAAAGCTTGGCAAGTTCCAGCAACATTAACGTTTGGTAACGATGTTGTTGTTCCTATTCGTAGTGATGATGAAATACAATGGCAAGTAGACGCTTAAAATACTTTAAAAAAACTTGAGAGCCTTTAATAGTCCTTGAAATAAAGAATAAGGAAAAAAATGCAATTATTTGTAGATGATCTTACCGTTATAGATTTTTCTTACCTGTGTAAACAACGCGGTATTGTGGGTGAAAGTTGGATAGTAGACGTATTGCTTGAAGGATCATTGAATGATCAAAGCATGGTGCTTGATTTTGCTGTAGTAAAAAAGCAAATCAAAGCTATTATTGATGATGCAATTGATCATAAACTACTATTACCTATGCAAGAAAAAGCGTTAGCCATAGCAGAATCATTGCATCAACCCGATCACCAAACTATTGATTTTTTAAGTGAACGCGCTAGTTATCATTTACAATCACCTTGTTGCGCTTTTGCTCAACTTGACTGTTTAACAATTACCGAGCATGAGGTTACTAAACATTTAACCGCGATAATCATGGCTGAATTACCAAGCAATGTGCAAGGCTTAATCTTAACATTACGCCCTGAAAATATTGTTAGTGATTATTACCATTATACTCATGGTTTAAAGCTTCATGATGGTAATTGTCAGCGTATTGCTCATGGGCATCGTTCTAAGATTCAAATTTTACTCGATGGTAAACGTAACGCCGAATTAGAGAAATTATGGTGTAAGCGCTGGCAAGATATATATATTGCTAGCGAAGCCGACAGGATCAGTGCCGCTGAAGTAGAGCTATCATTAAAGGCAAAAGAATATTTAACACCCGATCACCAATATTTTAGCTATACAGCACCACAAGGAAGGTTTGATATTGCCGTTGAAAGCAAAGTGCTTGATGTGGTTGATTGTGATTCAACGGTAGAATTATTGGCTGATTTTATTTTACGGCAGATTAAAGCCCCTAATAGTTTGTGGCAAACACAAGTAGCTGGTAAAAAAATTACGGTTATCGCCTATGAAGGTGTGGCTAAAGGAGCAATTGTTAATGGCTAATTCCATGAAGGTTAAGTGTATAGTGGTAAGGATTAAAAAATTAGCTAGTGTAGTTATTGTTACTAGCTTATCTTTTATGGCACAAGCCCAGATCCAACTAAGTGGTGAAATAGTGCAGGGCGGTTTAGTTATTGGTAAAACCCAAGCAAATAATACCGTAACATTGAATAAACAAATTTTACCTGTATCAGCTAATGGTGATTATGTTTTTGCCTTTTCTCGTGATGATACAAGCCACTACACGCTAACGGTTACGACGCCATCAGGAAAAACTGAATTTAAAAAGTTCACACCAACAAAACGTGATTATAAAATATCGCGCGTTGAAGGTATTAGTAAAAAAATAATGAATCCGAATAAAAAAGCCAATATCCGTGCCAGTGAAGATCGTGCGGTAATGGTTAAGGTGCGTAAAATATCCAGTGATCTAACTGATTTTAGTAATGGTTTTATTGCCCCTAGAAACTCCCGTTTAACTGGGGTGTATGGCAGTCAGCGTTATTATAATGGTGTACCTAAAAATCCACATTATGGCGTTGATTATGCTGGCAAAATAGGCGCACCTGTGAAAGCCCCCGCAGATGGTAAAATACTATTGTGGGTGCCTGATATGTTTTATTCAGGTGGTACGCTTGTTATTGATCACGGCCACGGCATTACCTCAAACTTTTTACATTTAAGCGCCTCATTGGTAAAAGTAGGCGATAAAGTAAAACAAGGGCAAGTTATTGCTAAAGTTGGTAATTCTGGTCGAGTAACTGGGCCTCATTTAGATTGGCGTATGAATTGGCATAAAGTACGATTTGATCCTCAGTTAGCGATGAAAACTGTTCCTTTTAAGTAATACCCTTAAAGTAATATCTTTAAAACAAAGCTTTTGAGAAGTTTATTTCTACCATATTTTTGGAACAACACCTTTGAATTTATATCAATATTTAATAAAGATACAAAACGGTAAACCAATTAACCTTGAACGTTTTATTTCGTTATTATCTACACAATATAAACAACAATGGCGATCTGTTTTTTCGTCTAAAAAACAAAATAATAAAAGCCATTATCTCATCATAAATGATCAACAAGCATTTGATGATATATTTTCAGCGAGTATACCAACTAATAATCGTATTGAAGCGTCAGAGCGCGGAGATTCACACAAAGAAAAAACCAGTTTTAGTTTTTTACTCTTGTTTCATCAAGCATTGCATTTGAATGAGTATTTGAATAAAAATGAGATAAACAATATTTCACCCGAAGTCGTTGTTATTAATAACGATGGCTTACAACAAGGTTTTAAGCCAAAGAATAATTTATTAATTATTGAAAACCAAGAAAACTTTTTTTGTTGGTCACAATTTTTATCAACACAGACCTTGTTCTGTCAACATTCTATATTAGCGCCAATGGTCACATTAGCTGACGTTGATATTGCTTTTGGCTCAGGTAACAATATAACTAATTCAAAGAACATTGCCTTTTTTAAACAATATAAAAATATAATGTGTAGTTTTGATTATGATTTAGGTGGTTTAACTATGTTTAAATCATTAAAAAAACTATGTAATAACAGCCAAGGCAACATATCGTTAAGTTTTGTTTTACCTGATTCAAATTATTTAACCAATAGATTATTTATCGAGCAATATTTTAAAAAGTCACCTAAAAACAGTAAACAATGGCAACAGGCAATAGAACTTGCCAATGAATTAGGTTTTAATGCCTTAGCACAAGCCTTTAGTAAAACTAAAAAATTTATGGAACAAGAAAGTTACTTATCTACTTCTTTTGATAAAATTGCGATTAATACCCAAGGATAATCAATGTCATCACAGTACAATTCTCAATATAAATTTGAAATTAAACGCATGGTACTTGTTGACTCAGCAGGCTTTTGCTACGTGGAGCTACCTGTTGATGAACATGCCATTTTACTTGCCGATGGAAATATTGGTAAATCAAGTATTCTTAACTCGTTACGCTTATTTTTGTTACCAGAAAATAACTTCAAAAATTCAAAAAACAAATTTGCTTTTAGTACACCTAAACATGATGGGTTTTATGAAAATGAAGAAAGTTACCATCATTATTTTCCCAGCAAATACAGTTTTTTAATTTTAGAAGTTAGCCATCAACATGCAGGTAGTGAATATAATCATTGCCAAATATTACACCCAAGCACAGGCTATTTAAGTTATAGCCGAATTTTTACACCATTAGCGTTTGATCAAATCCGTCATTTATTCTGGCAACTTGATAGTGATGAAGACGGCATAGGTTACCGTGTTAATAATTTAAGTAGTGCCGACGTTTTTAAACAATTAAAAGCATTATCTAAAGATACTATTTCGGTAAAAGATACCACAAAGTTAAAAGAGTTACTTTATGCCAATGAACAACTTGTGCCGCAAAATATGCGCTACAGTGTTTTTCCATTGGCAGAATGTGACGATGCCCGTATTGAGTCATTGCGTACTTTAGTATTACTGTTATTTGAAATGAACTCTAGCAGTGGCGGTGTAGCGAAAGCGGTTGCTAATATTATTGAAGCAGATAAAAAGTTCACTGGTGATATTTTAGATTTTAATATTGAACAGTTTTTAGCAAAACATGATGAGCTGAAAAACCAAGAGCTAGAATTAACCAAAATTGCCAATTTAGAAACTAAGTACCAGAGTTTACAAGAAAACTTTCAGCAATACTGTCGTTTTCAAATGGCAGATAAAGACTTTGCTGGTTTTTATTCGACTTTAAGTCATCAGCTCAGTGTAGATAAAGTTAACTTACAAGATGCAGCCAATGCAGTTAATGGTGCAAATATTGAATTAAAAGATCAAAATACCTTATTACAAACTATTAATGTCAGCTTAAAGGCCGAGCAGATACAAGAAGAAAAGCTTAAGACAAAAAACATTCGGTTAACTAACGCATTAGATAAAGCAAAATTATTACTCGCTGCTTACCCTGACAAACCGATAAATACGGTTATTGAATGGTTTAATGATGATATAACCACAATGAAAGAAGACTTAGCGGCTCACCAAGATACCACAGCAAGCATTAAGCGAATTGCTAAACTTGAAAGTAATATTAGCGGTTATAAAATTGAGCAACAGCGCTTAATTAGTCGAATTAACAGCCAAGAATTTGCATTAACTAATCAACTACCTAAGCAAACTTGGCAAGTATATGCCGCCATTAATAAACGATTGGCATTAGCCAACCCTGGGCAGAAACTTACCGAGCAGCAATTATCAACCTTTACTGATTTTTCCAATTTATTTGAACAAAAAAGTGATGCGGTTACCTTGTTTGATGAAGTTTTTACCCAACAATCTCAGCAAATCAATGATGATAGCCAATTAAGATTAACAGATGTTGAAGCCGAATTAAAAGCATATAAACAATCATTAAGCGCTTTATTACAAGGCAAAGATAATAACATTGCCAATGCTGGTGAAATAAAGCGTTTAACCCGCGATATAAAACAAGCACAAGAAGAATTAATTACCCTTGAACACATTGAGCACAACAACTTAAGCTTACAAGAGGTAAAACAAGAGCTAGATAGCGCACAAGTTCAAATAACCCAGTTATCAACACAACAAAGCACCAGCTTACAAACCGTTAGCCAATTACAGCAAACCCTTGACCAAGCAAAAGCACACCGACAAACTATTGCTGGCCAAGTTAATGACTTAGTACAGTTACAAAAACAAGCAGACAGCATGAAAACGCGCTATCCACGTTGCGCACAGGCATTAGAAAAATCAATCAGCTCAACTAAACGATTTAGCTTAACCTTAGCGGAATTAACCGATATTGAGCAACAACTTGCCGCGTTAACTGATCTTAATTTACAGTTACAAAAAGGCTTATGTCATTTTGTATTAGAGCAAGTTATTAACGACCAACATGGCGTTATGCATGAAGCGCCAAGCTTTGCCGTGGTAAGAAAAACCTTTGAGAGTTTAAGTGATGTTTATAATAATTTAGCGCCAAGACAAACCATGTTAAATGAACAAATTTATGTACACAATGAATCGGTACAAAGTTATATGAATTTGTTACAACAAAATTTTGATTATATTAAAGATTTTGAAACGGGTTTAAACCGTGATTTTGCTAAAATTAGCATTAACGATCTTGATGGAATCAGTGTTGAAATTCATATTGATAAGCGTTTTGAAAATTTAGTACAAGAATTACAACATGTTGATTTATACGCTGAACAATTAATTTCTGATAACTTCTATGCAAGGTTACGCGCTTTTGCTAACTCAGGTGTTTTTGCAAATAAACATTCGCAACATTTAACTATGGATAAGATTATTGAAAACTTATCTTATAAAACCCGTAAAAAAGATCAAACCCAGTGGCAAAGTAAACAGCAATCAAACTCTACCACCGCCTTAATCAATTTAAAATTGGTACAAATATTATTAAAACGCTTACGTGCTAGCGGCTACGATTTATTACTACCACTAGTACTTGATGAAGTTGCAACGGTTGATGTAAAACAATTTGATTGGCTACTTGATGATATTAAAGCCAGTGGCTTTCATTTATTTGCCGCATCAACCCATAGTGCCAGTTCACAGCTAATTTTTAAAATTGGTCGTTACCATGAAATAGGCGCAATGCGTACACAAAAACCTTATTCAAAAGAACGAACATTAGTTTATTGGGGTGGGGCTGAATTATTCACCTCGGTCACACAAAATACCGCTAACGAAGAACAACTTGGCTTGCTTTCAGGCTTAGAGCAGGGCAAAGACATGCTAGACATTGAGGATGTTTAAGTGAAAACTATCATGGCAGCAGGTCTGACAAAAAGTGCTAAAAAATTCAATACGATAGAAACGCTACGGATATTGCTAGAGCATCCTATCATCATGTTTAATGTTATTCGTATGATGGATAAAAACAAAGTGCGTTTTATTAATGAAGCGCATTTAGCACAAGAAATATTACATTACACTAGCAAGGTTGATAGCACAGAGAAACAACGATTAACACTAGCATTTGATACCGACAATTTATTACAAAGCCATATTTTAATGGATAAAGATATTTATCAAGGCAGTTGTCGGTTAAGTTTTCAAGAAGGTATTATCACCTTATTTCGTTTGTGTGAAAATTCACTGTATCAAGAGTTAACCGACTCAAAACTAAAATCTCGTTTAGCATCATTATGGCGCTTGCAAGAACGAATTACTCAAGCAGAATTATCTTTTATTGATAACGACCCTGATTACCTTGAGTTTGTTGATGATTTAATTCAACAGCTCAGTGAACTATTAAGCTTATTAAAGCAAAATATAGATCGCATGCAAGGCTTAGGTAAAGATCTTGAGGCAATGTCTAGTCAGACTAGTCAATCACCTAGCACAAATGACGATAATTATATGGGCATTGAACACAAAGAAAAAATGCTAGCGCAAATCAGCTATTTATTTGAACGCCATATCAAGCCAACACAAAATTTTTTAAATTACAGTACACGCTTGGCTAAAGGTAGTAATTTATTTGAAACACTAGAAAGCTTTAAACAAGCTTTTTCAGGTAATGAAAAACATAACCTTAGTTCACAAATACTACGTTATAGCATGAGTTTTAGTAATATTTTTGTACCTATTACCGAAGTTGCTCATCAAGTTGATCAATTTTTAAGAAAAACGCGTACGGCACTATTACAAAGTAATGCCATGGAACATTTTCATCAAAAATTAATAACGGCTTATGATAAAACCTTAGATCGTAATTTAAACAAAACTAAAATAGATCATAACCTAGTTAAAGATTTCGACTTTATTAATAGCCTTAAACGCGTCAGCAAATTAAAAGATTTTAGAGTAGGGCAGTCAACAAGCTATTTTAATAACTTATTTACTGAATTGTCATTACGGCTTGAAGCCTTAAGCTTTGATGGCTATACCACAAACAATGAAGATTTTAATTTAACTTCAAGCATAGATAATAGTGAATCAATTAATTTAAAACGTGCTTTGGCTATGTTCGAGCATTTAAGTGCTATTAAACTTAGAGCAAGTGATGATTTAACTGCCATGTTACATTATCGATTAAGCGATAGTTTTACCGATTATCGGTTAGCAGATCTCATTGCGGCTTGCCAATTAATGCAAGAGCAACAAAGTGAATTTATCTTAAAAACTGTTAATAACAAAGCGTACTTACGTCATAACGATGAAGTTTATATTTATCGACGTAAAAAAGTACTTGTGAAAAACCACCAAGAGATAAGCGAATAATGGATAACACTGATACAAGCACTAATGCAGAAGAACAAGTTATACCTGAAAACACAGCGCCAACTAATAGTTTTGAACAGGTTAATGCCCAGCAAAGCGCGGCTATTTTTCGTCAATTTAATCAAGGTAAAGTAATCACCAAACTGCTCTTTGATGAAATAAATAATAAAAGCTTTGATAACGCACTTTTTACCTGTTTATTTAATTCATCAATGCACTTTGAATTATTATACCAACATTTAGGTTATGAGCTTTGTTTACATAGTGAAGGTGATTTTTATTATGTACGTGAATTAAGAGCAGATAGCAGCGATGAAGCTGATGACAATGCGCTAAAAGTACAGGCTATTTTATTACAATTGGGTCGATATTATAGCCAAACAGGTCGAGAGCTTGAACAACTATGTCAGGCACAGTTTGGTTTTAACGACAGTGATTTAACCGTATTAGCTAAAGACGATGAATCATTAGCTATATTAAAAGCGATTAGAATTGATAACTGGCATAAGGCAATTGATTTTATCACCAGTAGAAATTTTGCCTATAAAACAGGAGCCAATAGCTGGTTTATTAGCTCTGCAGGTAAAGCGTTTTTATTTAATTTAGTGGAACAATATAGTCAGTTTACTGAATAATTTTTAAAAGGTAGCTTTCGTGGAGAATTCCCTAGATTCAGCCCCTTTTAACTTTACTTAGATGGACTGTTAGAAAACCTGCAACAATTACCAATAAAGAACCAATTAATGCTGAACTACTTGGAACATGCTGCCAAATAACCCAGCCAATAACTCCAGATATAATAACTGAAAAATAACTGATAGGTGCAATAATACTCGGTTTATCATAGCTGTATGCTTTGGTATACAACACCATGATTAGATAAATAGATACGCCGATAAATAGCAGGTAGGGTAGTGTCCAAAGAGGAATGTTTTGCCAATAATAGATGCCAAAAGGAATGCTACATAATAATGATATTGAAAAATAGTAACCGATAATAATATAACCACTTTCTGTTTGTGAAAGTAAACGGGTGCCTATCATGGAAACGGCGAGTCCAATACCTGATAACAAACCAATTATATGCCAGTAACTTATGCTCGACGAGGATGGCCGTAATACGAGTGCTACACCAATAAACCCAATAATCAATGGTAACCATCTTCGCTTAGGAACTTTAGCTCTGACCCATAGCCAGGCAATTAATGGTACAAATAGCGGTGCAGAATTACGTAACAGCGATGCATCAACTAAAGGGATGTGTTTTAGTGAAGCGTAATAGCAAAAAAAGCTGAGCCAACCAGAAATACCTCTGATCAGATGCTTTTTCCATTGTTTATTTGCTTGCCGAATTTCTGATATTGGCTGTAAGCGTTGCCGAATAAATGTGGGCATAATAATTAATAAACATATACCGTATTGCACCATTACAATTATTGCGACAGGAACGGTGTCAGATATCCACTTACTTGCCGCACCAGCACCACTGCCAATAATAAGAGTACCAAAAACAAGGGCTATTGCCTTTAAGGTGTTTTGCTGAACTTGCGACACGAATTTTTCTTACTCATTGCTTTATTGTTAAAAAAACCTAAGATAGCATACCTGAAGCATACAAATTAACTTAATTGACTTTCAACTTGTGCCGTTTCTTTATAAAAATTAACAAAGAAGAAACCGCCAAAACATTTTTTAATGATGGCGCTTTACGTACTGGAGATATTGCCAGAATTGATGACAATGGTTATATTTGGTTGGTTGAGATAGAGCTAAAGACATGATTAATGTTTCAGGCTTTAATGTATATCCTAATGAAGTAGAGCAGGTTATTGATGCTTTACCTAAACCCCTATAGGTAAAATTTTACGTAAAGATTTAAAGTGATACTTAGAAATACTAAATGTATTAACGGTTATAATACATTTAGTGCAATTGATTTATAGAAAACAAACTAAGATGTTAACTTAATCTGACTGGTCTAATTATTCAACTTGGCTAAATACCATATTGGTATAGTCAACCATGCCAATAATTTTTTTGTTTTCAATAACTGGCGCATGGTGAATACTAAAGCGTTCAAATAATCGTGCACAATATCTTACGTCCATTTCAGGCAATACACTCATTAATGGTTTTGCCATGATTTCATATAAGTTCACGCGATCGGGAGAACGATCTTTTGCTAGTACTTCTTTGGCTATATCAGCAAGCATCACTAAACCATATTCATCTTGAGCATTACGTTTATTAATAATTAATGCATTTATATTATGTTCTTTGGCTAATTTAATACCTTCAGCAACTGTCATCATGCCATCGGCAAATTGATAGTTATTAGTGGTCATCACATTTTTAACTTGTACTAGTTTATGGCTCATAACTCTTCCTCAACTTTACCTTTTAAACGCTCTACTTGATGAGCTACACCGACGGCATCTTCAACATTTAATTGGATAGCAATACCTTTACCAGCGTCTTCATCCAAACCAGCAATCTTACTTATTCGCTCAAGTACTTTTCTTGATAAATGTTCTTCTACAACAAAAAGTAATACATCTCTTTGTGTTTCAAGTTGCATGCCAAAAAAAGTGCGTTGGCGTTTTAAACCTTCGCCTCTGGCATGGTTTATTACGGTTGCACCTGTTGCGCCAGCCATTCTTGCACCTTTCATAACGTCTTCTGTTACTGAGTCGTCAACAAAGGCAACAATTAATTTAAATTGCATGTGATCACCTATTTTATTTATATTTAAGACTTTTTTAAGGAGCCTTATTGTTATTTCTGTTTAAATTTTGTTTGTTTTTTTTAATTCTGTTTCTTTTTTCAGATTTTTTTTCAGCTAAGTGTGCTTTGGCTTCAGTTAGTTGTGCATAAGCCATTACTGCAATTATTGGAAATAAGCTAGCGAAAGCGATTAAGCCAAATCCATCAATAAGAGGGCTACGTCCAGGAATAGTACTAGCTAAGCCTAAACCTAAAGCAGCCACTAAGGGAACAGTTACAGTTGATGTTGTTACACCGCCAGAATCATACGCCAAAGGTACAATTAATTTAGGGCAATAAAAAGTTTGAATTACCACAACAACGTAACCGGCAATAATATAGTAATGAATAGGGTGACCAACGACGATGCGGTAACTCCCTAAGGCAATACCAATAGCAACTCCAATAGCGACTGAAATTCTAAGGCTATTGGCATTAATAGCACCACCAGAAACATCCTCTGCTTTAATGGCTACAGCAATAAGAGAAGGCTCTGCGATGGTAGTGCTAAAACCAATGGCAGCAGCGAAAATATAAACCCACTTATAATCTGACCAATGAATACTGGATAAAACATGCTCTCCAGCATGAATGAACTCTGGTGCGGTTAATTGTTCAGCCATCATTTTTCCTAGCGGAAATAAGGCTTTTTCCAAACCAAGTAGAAATAATGCTAAACCGATAAGAACATAAATAAAACCGAAACCTACTTGCTTGATATGAGGAATAGGTTTGCGAATAACGAGTAGCTGAAATCCCAATATTATTGATAAAATAGGTAATACATCAATAACCGTATTTTTTAAGGTTGCTATAAATTCAAAGAATAAGTTCATTAACTGATCACCATGCCGTAAATCATCACAAAAATCATAGGGGTTAATGAGGCAAAAGCAATCAAACCAAAACCGTCAATCATCGGGTTTCTACCTTTTATTGCTGATGCTAAGCCAACACCTAAAGCTGTCACTAAAGGAACGGTTATAGTTGAAGTAGTAACACCACCAGAATCATATGCAATGCCAATAATCCAGCTAGGTGCAACCATTGTCATCAGTACCACAACAACATACCCACCCAGAATTAAATACTGTATAGGCCAACCACGAATTATGCGCAGTACACCAATAACAATGGCAAAGCCAACAGCAAAGGCAACGGTAAGACGTAAACCGTTGGCATAAGACAATTGTGATTCTATGGTGTTGCTAATGATTCCACCCGATACAGCAACAATTGCCGCTTCTTTTGCTACAGCGATCAATGAAGGTTCTGCCACGGTAGTACAAAATCCCAAACAAAAAGCAAAAGTCAGTAGCCAGCTAATACTTCCTTTCTTAGCGAATGCTTGTGCCATAGATTCACCAATGGGAAATAAGCCCATTTCTAAACCGTAAATAAAGAAAGTTAAACCAAGAACTACTAATACTAAGCCAACTAAAATATCTCCAATATTAGGCATGGGCTGCTGTAGCACGATAAATTGGAAAAATGCAATAACGATAATAATCGGTAGTAAGTCTTTGCAACTACCCAAGAGTGCTTTTAGAAAAGCGAAAAATTGATGATTCATAAAAATAATGTAATGGATATTACCTGATATTATGAAAACCATTAAAACAATTACTTTGATTAAACACAATATATTTATGATCGGATTAAGTCAGGCAGACACGGCTAGTGCATTTTAATCTCAGATTCCAACAGGGTTGAGCGACAATCATAGTCCAATCCAGACATTTTCTTTTTAGCTGCCATGCAGGGTAAATGTATTAACGGTTATAATACATTTAGTATAATTGAGGTACAGAAAAGCAAACTTTATAGAAAGATCATTTTGTTAAAGTAGGGGAAGATTACATCTGAAAGGATTACCAAATTGCATTTATTTTATTTTTCTCTTTATCAATTTCTGGACCGACTAAACGCTCCCAAAGTAAAATACCTGCTTTCTTTTCTATTATTGATGCCTTCACCTGAAATTTTTCAATTGAATCATCAGTAGCTTCATTAGGGATAATAAAAGACCACATTTTAAGCCTTCCAGTTGATGTTTCTACAAGAATAGATTTAAAATATTCATGCGGAACAGGAAGGGTTACATTGTTATGATAATTGATACCGATAGTCGATATTGATTGATCAAAATTAAATATAGGGCCGCTAATTACGTATGTTTCTAGCACACCACTTTGAGAATCGAGTTTTCTAACTTCGCTTTCTAAGTATTTCCATATACCACGATTAAATTGAGGTTTTTGTGGAGACATATTTGAAAGTAAGAATGTTTCACTATTTTGAATTTTGCTATCTCGTAAATCAGCACTAGCAACTAAATGCCCTCTATCATGGCCTGAACCACCATAATCCTGCTTATCAGCTCTAAACATCTTAGGTATGCGATAATCAGATCTAAAATTATTCATTCGATCTACCGTAGTAATATCTTCTTTATTTGGGTCTACAATTTCTAATGCCCATTTAGCTTGCCTAAAATAATACGAATAACCAACAACATAATGCCGATTAAATAGAATATGATCGGCAGCAGGCATACCGTAGCGGGTTTCACGCTTCAGGCTTGGTAAATCAACCATCGTTTTATTCCTCTTGATTTATAGGGGCAATCAACAAAGTAACTCATTGGATGACCTTTATACCTAATGAAAAAGTTTTTAAACTGAATACTTATCTAATAATAAACCTTATAAACTCATTAAATATACTTAATTAAACATCTAGTGATTTATATCAAGCAATAAGCAAGCAGAGAAGAACCTAACAACATTTAAAGGTTTTATCATCGTTAATGAATAATCTTCGAGAGTTTAAATGTGTTAAAGGTCTGCGCGTTAAAAACTGGATTGAACAAGCTTATAAGCAATGGGAAATTATGAATACAGTAAATCTATAAAACATTATTGAAACAACAAAAAGAGAACACCCCCTTAAGTCCGATACTCTTTAGTATCGGACTTAAGGGGTCGATGAGTTTACTAGAGTTATATTCATCAATCCTAAGCATTGGAACTATAGATATTATGTAACGCCACATAATATCTAATAACTTTTACCTGCAGTCATAGCCAGAATTTACAGAGAATCACCTAATTAAAATAGAAAATACCGTCTACCTATTATTTACATGATGTTAAAAACCAAGTTGACTATTTTATATGAAGTTAATCAACCTTTCTTTTTTTACCACTTTCAGCTCTCATTTTGTTTTCTGATTGTACATAGATAGTATCTGTTGTTGCCATACTTGCATGACCCAAATCTTCTGATAGATCTTTTAAAGCTCGTCCACGTTCAATTTCCATACTTGCACCTGTGTGTCTAAGCCAATGAGTTGTTGCTTCTTTGAGTTTTATTGATTTGTTTTCACCTTCAAGTTGTCTCATGCGGCTATATGCATGATCAAATATATCTTGCACTAAACGTCTAAGATGCCTTGATGTCATGCCGCCTTGACCACGTATTTTTTCAACAAGTACATTATTATCACCAGTTGTTGGTAATCCTGAAAGCCCTCGATATAAACGGTATCGTTTAAGAAATGGAATGAAATCAGATGGAACTGTCGTATCTCGAAGCTTTCTACCTTTGCCAAATATTTTTAACCACCAATTGTTATCTTCATCTTGCCAAAAATGCCCCATAACTGGAGACCAATTATCACGCTCCGACAATTCAGATATTCTTAAAAACAATGTTTTTAAAGAAGCAATAACAAAGAGGTTTCGTTCATAAATGGGATCTTCATTGGCCATATCAACAGCTGTATCTAGAAGGTATTGCCATTGCGAGCTTGATAATCTTTTAACTTCTTTAACTTGAGCATCGCTAATAAAATGCTTACAGTCTTTCTTTGCTATTTGAGCTGGGTTCCCATAGCAAAACTCTTCAGCCATTAAGTAGTTATAAAAAACAATAATAGCAGTAAATGTAGAAGTTAATGTTTGCTGTGATGGGCGATATTTTTTTTTATCTACCTCTTTAGATAACTGGCTTTTCGCTGCTTGAAGTTTAAACGGTCGCCATTGTTCATTTACAGTAAAATAGCTATTTTTTAGTTTAAAGCGTTCCTGATTACTTGTACTAATCCAATTTATCGGTGGTTTCCAACAAAAGTCAGCATATTCTAAAATGTCTGTTTTTCGTAGCTCATCTACAGGCCTTTTTTTTACAATAAAAGACCAGAGTAAAAACTTTTCAATTTCATTCCGAAATCTATCATAAGTATGAACAGATTTATTTCGGCCGGTATATTCAAGAAAAGATTTCCCCCATTGCCAATGAGTTAAACACCATTTAGGCATATTTTTTGTGAAATCATTAAGATTTGGATAATCACAAAGCTCTAGTTCACATAATTCTATATATGTTGGATATAAGGGGACAGGCGTTGTTTTAGGCATTGATAAAAGATAAGTTACTAAAATAGTTGTTTAACATTATTATAATTCACCTCTCCACCATTACTATATCCAATACTAAAACAGAATTAGGCTTAGACTTAGCAGATAGTTTAGTTCATCGGTTCTATATCGAGAGCTTTACACCATTGACTAGCCTTTAAAAATTCAGCTTGAACAAGTTCTTTATCTAAAGAGTATTGATTTAAGCTATTAGTCAAACTCTCATCAGTTTTTAACTGTTCATGACCAAGAATAAAGCTTGTAGTTAAATCAAGTAACTGACCTAATAAACCGTCATGTTTTACTAAAGCTGTTTCTATTGGTTCTGCTAATGGCATGGTTTTCATAATTTCAGCCATAGGTATGGATAACATCACTTCAATAGCACTAAGTAACCCCGTAATAAAAGCAAAATCATTAACCGATTTAAAGGCTTTATTGTCACTTAATGCAAGCATCATTTTACCTGTTATTAATGCTTGCTTGCATACTTCATCGGTCGTTTCTGATGTTAAATTAGATAAGGCTAAAATTGACACAAATTGCCTTAATTTATCTTCACCTAAATATGCGGCGGCTTGTTTTAATGACGTTATTTCAATACGTGTACCTGTCGCGACATTGTTCACCATTTTCAGTAAACCAACGGTTAAATTAACGTCATGACTAATTATTTCTGATACTGTTTCAAAATTAAGTGGGTAGTTGAATGTTTCGCTTAACAAATTAAGCATTTGAGTTTTTATCGGTGCGAGTGCTTGGCCTTCTATAATTTCTGGCTCATGGTAAAAGTAGCCTTGAAAGTAATCAAAACCAACTTCTGCTAACGTTTGTTGCTGATTTCTTGTTTCTACTTTTTCTGCAGCTATCGCAATATTGAATGGCTTCATTCTAGCAACTGCAGGTATTAAACGTTTTGTATTGATCTTTTCAATATCAACTTTAATAATATCAATATAAGGAAAAAGTAAGTCCCAGTGTGGCGCTAAGTCATACTCAGTTAGCGCAATCATATAACCTTTTTCATGATAAAACTTTATAATTTTCAAAAGTTTTTTAGTAGGTTTTTCTTGACCTACTAGCTCAATAACAATTGAGTCTTTATCAAACATTAATGGAAATTTATGAATTAAACAGTTTTCTGTGAAATTGATAAATGACAGTTTCCCCATACTAATTGTTTGAATGTCACCATGAATATGGTTTTGAATAATAAGTTTTGAACTTGCTATATCATGTTCTATTTCAGGGAATTTGTTATCAGGGCTATCCCTAAACAGTAATTCATAACCAATAGTTTCTGATTTTTCATTTAGAATAGCTTGTCTGGCGATATAAGTATTTTTCATTTCGCTTTATTATTGTAGATAATGACATGCAAGGTTACCACTATCGCATAAAATTACTAGTTTAAATTGATAAGTCATTAACCTTTTTATTTATTATTTAATCTGTCTTTAAGGTATGGCGCTAAAACTTCGCTTTTACCGTCAATTATTTGAGAGTGTTTCATCAAAAGTAACTCACTCATGAATGGGAAAACATGAATATTTTCAAATATTCTAACCTCCCTTCCCTCTACTACACTAGGACCGAATGCTATAAATATTCCCATTAAATCCTTTTGATTTAGTGCGTCATACCCGTGAGTACCTTCGTTCTTTGAAAATTGAGTACCATAATTGGTAAATTGAATACCATAACTTTCTTTTACAAAAGTAGCAGGCGGTAGTGCTTCAAGAATAACATCAGGTATAGTGTTAATATTTTTATCAAACTGCCAATGCTTAGGGTAATTTCCTTTGGAGTATAGCTGATAAAGGTTAGCACCCTTTTTATTTTCTACTATATTTTTTATTACTTTTGAGCGTTCTAATTTATTTAATGCCGTAAAGTAGATATATATCTGAGTATCGTTTTGAGCAATAATAATTGATTTGTTTTTGATTAAACCAAGGGTTTTCTGATCAAAAATCATTGATGGTTTAATTATTTTGGTTGTATCTTTTTGTAGCATCCCATGATCTGAAACTAGAATAATATTAACATCATGTGCTATCTCTTTAGCCAACCGTGCTACAAAATCACCAATTAAAACATCAATTTCTTCAACTGCTTTTGCTAATTCATTTGAGTTAGGGCCGTAAGAGTGCCCTACACTATCAACACTTGAAAAATAACTGGCAATAAATTGTGGGCGTAACTCAGCAGGAAGTTGTAACCACTTTATTATTTGATCAAATCGAGCTTTATTTGAGTCCGTTTTATTATAAGGAATATTATAGGTAGGTGTTTTGCCTTTAAGTTCTGACTCAGGCCAGAAATATACTGCTGTTTTGAATCCTTGTTGCTGTGCCACAAACCAAAAAGGATCTGCCGTTAACCATGCAGCGTTATTTTTACCTGCACCTAAAGAGTATTTTTTACCTAATGTTGTACTATAAAATTTATTATTGACAATCCCATGATTAACTGGATAAACCCCTGTAATTATTGATATATGATTTGGAAATGTTTTACTAGGATATACAGGTTGGAGCTTTCCCGATACGCCTGATTCAGCTAAAGCAAGAATGTTTGGTGGTTTATATTTACTTAAGTATTCATAGGAAAATCCATCAATTGACAACAAAACTACAATTGGCTTAGTTGTTTTACTGAAGGCAGTGCCACAAATAAGCAGTGTTAATAAACAAGAGAATACATAGCGCATCAAGCTATCCCAGTTGTGGCTTTGGTTATTATGTAGGATGTAACTATATAATAACTATGAAATAACTAAAACAATTCTTTAATATTAGCCAAGTCTGATTTATTTTTAATAATTTCATCAGAGCTTAAGCCTGATATTTCATGTGGAAAAACTAGCCACTCTTCTGATTCATGCACATAATAATCAGGAATAATATCTACTTGTCTATTATTAGGTTTATACCAGGGACATGCAATACGAACATCTTTTGGCATATTATTTCTCATAGTTAATTTAAGTTTAGCAATCAGTGCCTTAACACTTCTACCAGAATCAAAAACATCATCTACAATTAATAAGCCATCATCAGCATTTGCATTTTCAATAATGTAATGCAGGCCGTGAACAGTTATCTCTTTACTTTGTTTGTTAATGCCATAATACGAAGATGTACGTACAGATATATGGTCTGTTTCAACCTTCTTATAATCAAAGTACTCTTGAACTGCGATACCTATAGGTGCGCCACCTCGCCAAATACCAATGATAAATTGTGGTCTAAAACCATCTTTGTATACTTGAGCAGCTAATCTAAATGAATCTTCAAGTAACTCTTGTGCAGTAATATATTTCTTTACCATGAACAACAACCTTAACGCTTAATTTTATAATATTATAACGTGGTTTTTTTCGTTTTAAAATTATTTGTCTAATTAGTCAGGTTTTATTTACAAAGCAATCAAGTTTACACTATATAATCAGGGCGTTTAGCGTTCACCTTTACCAAATAAGTAAACAACCCGACCTGCAATTGTATCTTCAGAAGTGTTAGAGCTGCTACTATAATAATGACGCCAATCAAGTTGAACAGCAAAGTTGTTAGTTATTTTATAATGTAGTCCTGTACCTAAATTCACCTGAAAAGTTTTTAATTCTTCATTCTTTTCCCACATCATTTCACCAAAACCTGCAGTAAAATAGGGACGCAAGTTGCTGTCGGTATTAAAATAATATTGACTATCTAAACTATAATTTTCATAAGAAATTTCATTGCCAGTTCCAACCTCTAGTTGTTCTAACTTAGTTTTAGCATATGAAACACGAGCAGAAAACTTTTTAGAAAAGTATAGCCCTAATGAATATTCTGTAACCACATCGTCAGCTAATTGCCAATATTCATCAAGAAACACTTCACCAAACCCATAAGTCATACCAATAATACCAGTATCGATAGGATCTTTTATTTTAGCAACTTGGTGTTTTTTAGTTGGGTTATAATTACCACCATCACCAAGCTGTAAAGAAATATTGAACTGAATTTGGCTTTCTGTTTTTCCGTTTGAATCAATAGGAACGTCTTTGATGCTGACATAACTTGTGCCTGCCTTGATAATCTCTTTACCAAAAAGTGTATTTATACCAATACTTAAACTGTCAACAGGGTCAAGTAATATCAAGGCGGTACTGCCTAAAATTGTTGAACCAAACACTTCATCATTATCAGCACGTATACTCATTTCAGTTGTAAAAGCCCATTCACCATAAACCCAGCCTAAAACAGGTGTAATAACTATGTCTTGAATGGAAGGGATTTCAGCAAAAGCTTCAATACCGTATTCCCAATAGAAAGTTGACATCAATGCTGAATACATAAAAGAATCCCATTGACGGTAACCAGATTTACGGGCTACTTGATAATAAACACCACCAAAATACGGGTGTCCAATAAAATTTAATGGACCTGTATCACGATCCCATACTGGTCCTTCTTTAACATTATCAGACCATTTATTAAAAATTCCGTTCTCTTTATCCCAATTTGAAACATCTTCAGGTAATAAGGCAATAAGACCAATAACACCAAAACCATAAGCAAAAATAGATTTAGTTTGAGACCATAAACGGGCGCCATCTTCACCGTTATCTGCTGAAAACAATGAAAATTGATAAGGTGTTTGATTGAGGTCAATAGCAGGTTGTAAATTTTCCCAACGCTTTGTAGGGTATTTTTCAGGGTAATAAGAGGAAATGTCCGCTTCGGTTATCGCGGGTTCAAATAGAGCGTCTTGACTTGTTTCTGGTGCAATATCCTGAGCCAATATTGTAATGGAAGAAAAGAGGAAAGTACTAAATATCAACTGTTTGTACAAAGTATTAATTGTAAACTTCCTTAATATCAAACTCAATCTGGCAATGATTGTTTCAACAAATTTGTAACATTCATTTTAAGATACAAAAAAACCGCTTAAAGCGGCTTTCTCAAGTGTGTATGTAGCAGTGATACTGTTGCAAACCCCTGCCTTGCTATATTTCAATAACAAATATTGCTATTTAAACCAATGCTTTAAATGTGGCGGTGAGATAGAGATTTGAACTCTATATCGTGGGTGTTGTGCTACAAACCTATTGTTGCAAACCCCTGCCTTGTTATATTTCAATAACAAATATTATGATTTACACAATATTTTAAATGTGGCGGT
>JADGDH010000010.1:0-4592 GCA_016745015.1 Colwellia sp. | reverse complement strand
CCTATTGTTGCAAACCCCTGCCTTGTTATATTTCAATAACAAATATTATGATTTACACAATATTTTAAATGTGGCGGTGAGATAGAGATTTGAACTCTATGTCGTGGGTGTTGTGCTACAAACCTATTGTTGCAAACCCCTGCCTTGTTATATTTCAATAACAAATATTATGATTTACACAATATTTTAAATGTGGCGGTGAGATAGAGATTTGAACTCTAGAAGGGCTACAAACCCTTGCCGGTTTTCAAGACCGGTGCTTTCGACCACTCAGCCATCTCACCAATTATCTTACGCAATAAAATACCCGCTAAAAGACGGTGCGAATTTTAAATACTAGAGGGGTGTTTGTAAAGGATTAATTAACGAAAGAGCTATTTCCTTACAAATTAAATAGCTACTTTATAAAATCGAGGTGTTCTTGATAAAAATCACCTAACAAAGGAACTTTTTGTGTATGGCCTTGAACGACATGATAAAGAGCATAAAGCCAAGCAAGGCAAACAGCTACACCCAACAACCAGCCAATAAGAGGAATTAATGCTAATAGTGCGCCAGTAACAATTAAACCAAGTGATTGACGTAAATGAAAACTAGCATAATTAGATTTATGAGTGCCATGTAAAACAATAGCAACCAACCAACCTATTACCGTTATATAACTCAATATAGCAACAACTTTCGCCATTGTAGAAAGTTCATAATTTGAATATTTATCAAAAAATATGCTTGCATGAGATACCGTATTTTGCTTAGATTTTTCCATTGATTGATAATGCATAAATTAACACTCCGTCGTTTATATTCTAATCACTAGTTTCTTAGCGTACTTCTTTTATTGACACAAGGGAACACATAAAATATAGACTTAATCAGTCCATTCAACAACCATTTTTTTCTAACATTAAGGCACATAAGTGTTAATCAATTAAAATATATAAAGAATTATTTTAATAAATGCTTTTTGTTATATTAATGGTCTACACTTGAAAATAGAAATAAAACTTCAAATGTTAGAAATCATTTTTTTAAGAATTTCGTACTGTTTTTTTTGATGACAAATATAATGTTTATTCTCTAAAACACTTACTTTTTTATACATCAAGCATTCAGTAATCTTAGTAAATTCAATAAACTCTTTTGAAATCACAGGAAACTGTTGTGTTACTGTTTTAGCAAAGTCAGCGGGAGTCATGTCAACAGATTTTATTAAACCTTTTTTAGCTAGTTTTTCTAATATTTGTTGATATAGCTTTAACCATGGGTGTACCTTTTTTTGTTTTAATCGATTCAAATTAAAACGATAAATTAAAGTTAGTAGCACCATCGTAATAATAAGCATTGAAACAATAATTGCCGTTGCTTTCCAGTGTATGTCATTGTCAAACAAACGTTTTAGAAGATCATATTGTTGTTTACTCGAATAACCTAACACCCAACGCGTCCATTGATAATCAAGTGCATCAAGTTGCAATCTTAATGTATTTAACCATTCAATTTTTTTAAATTGATATAAACCCAATAAATCATTATTAAGCGATGATTGTTGAGTTAATAATGTGCTTGACCACCCACTATCTACTCGTTGAGGATCAACTGCAGCCGTAGGGTCAACTCGTTGCCAACCAACCCCTTCCAACCAAATTTCTGACCATGCATGCGCATCATATTGATAAACACTTAAATGGCCGCCCTGCTTTGCCTGTATTGAGCTCAGTGAACTACTAGCATTATTGTATTCTCCACCTAGATAACCCGTTACAACACGAGCAGGAATATCTGCAGCACGCATTAAATAAGTATACGCACTAGCATAATGAACACAAAAACCAGCTTTTGTATCAAAGAAAAATTGGTCTAAACTATTGTTGATTAATAATGGTGCTTTTAAAGTATAGAAATATTGCTTATTTCTAAATAATGCTAACACTTCATTTGATCTATCTATTGGGTTTGGAAATTTTTGCACAAGCGCTAATGCTAACCTTTCTAATTTAGGATTACTCCCTGCAACAATAGCTAGATTTTGTTGTTTTTTCACATCACTAATCGACAAGTCTAAAGGTGCTTGTAAATAGCTTTCTAATGAGTAGTGAGTAATTTGGCTTAATACATTACGGCTTTGAATCGTGTAATCTTCTATTAAACTAAGTTTAGCCTCGCTCGTCGTAGCTACACTCAATCCAAACAACCAATTTTGGTAACTCGGCTCAGCAATAATATCGTAAGTAATAGGCTTTCCAGAGGTTAGTGGAATAAATGCTTTTTCGGCCGATGGTTCGTTATTGTTAACTTTTACACGTGTCCACTTCCTACCATCAAAATTTTCCAACGTAATAGCACGCCAATACAGGTTAGAGTAATGAGGGATTTCTTTCCCTTTGAAATCAACCCTAAAGGCTAAATCACTTGATAATGCTAAGTTAGCAATATCACCCGGACTCACCTCATCTGAGAGTCCAGTTTTTGCTGAATTTGCATTGGGTACTTGCCAAAAAGGTGATAAACGGGGAAATACAACAAACAAAACTATAGCAAGCAATGAACTTTGCAGTAATAAAATAGTAACTATTCTAGCGGATAAAAATAATGATCTTTTTGGCGAAAAAACTTGTTGTAAAACAACTAGATTCAATAATAATGCTAGAAAAATTAAAAGTGAAAAACCTAAGCTTTGTTTAAAAATAAATGCTGATGCTAACAGAAACAAACCCAGTAAAAATAATTGATAGAAATCTTTTCTTTGTTTAATTTCAAACGCTTTAAGTACGTATGCAAAGGTAAGTAAGTGCACCATACTTATTAATACGCCAAGGTCGCCTGCTGTAATAGCAATAGCAACACAGCCACTTAAAGCAAATATGGTTAGTAAAACAGACGAAATCTTTGAATTTACTTTAGCCTTAGCTGTGCCGTTAGTTTTTTTGTTAAACTTTTTATTATTAAGTAATGCTTGCCAACATAGACATAAGGCTAAAACAGCCAGCATCCATGAACTAATTTCTGCTGACAAACTAGCAATATTGATCAACTGACAACACCATAACAACCAGGTGTTTTGGCGACTTAATTCAAAAATATTAGCGTGTTTATCAAAAAGAGTTGTTTGCTTAGAAGTCATATAATCAATCAACCATATCGTGTTTAAATTCAGCTAACGCAATTAAACAATTTTGTTGATGTTGATAACCAGAGCTTGGTACTATTTTTAGCATATGGGGCTGGTTTTTATTATTTGTTATGCTAGATAAGTTAGCGTCTAATAACAAACCAAAGTCATGTTCACTTTTACTATATTCAAGTATTAAAAAGCACAGGCAGCTTAGCTGTGCTTCTATATCTATATTAGGCATATTACTTAATTTCAACCAACGTAAACTGCCCTGCTGATTTTGATAATGTTTACTCAATTTACCTTGACCACGCGCTAATTGTTTCCAAGCAATTCTAGCTTGTGATTCACCAACAATATAATTTTTCAATTCAGAAAAATCATCAATACCAGCTGATGCAAGGTAATTATTACTTTGACTTTTCGGAGTGTCATTCAGATCAGATAAATAATTATGATTACTACGAAGCTTTTTCGGCTGAGGAAAAACAACAAGTTGATGGGAAAAATCTAACATTGCCCAAGTAATGAAAAGTCCTAAAGAATACTCGCTAAAAACTTTAACTCTACCTAATTGATGTACGCCACGATTATCAGCTAAATAGGGTAATACCACTTGGTGCTCACCTGTATTACATTGTTCTATATTTACTTTTTGTGACTGAGTTTTTTGTGATTGAGCTTTTTTTAGTGATGGTAAATTCTTTATAATATGTTGAAAATTAAGATTGAAATGTGTTTTTTTTGCTTTAATAGTTATAGGGAAATATGCTTGCTGTTTAGCAAAAGTGAACTGTTTTGCTGATGATGAAAAAGTTAATTGTGAAAGATTATAAAAACTATGCATCATTACCGTGATGAACAAACTCGCTAATAAATAGCTTAGCAGTAAAATGGTGTTGTTTTGATAATTAGTGCCGAGTAAAAATAATAAAACATCAAAAAACAAATAAGCAAAGCCGAATCGAGTTGGCATAATAAAAATATTACGATTTGATAGTTCATGTTCATAATTTCCGGGAACTCGTTTACTAAGCCACCGTTCCACACGCTTACTAATAAAGCCTTTCACGGCTTGTTTTGAAAACATAAATACAGAGCTAAACAATTTCATAATAAGCTTACTTACACTAGCGATTCAATGGGTTCAATATGTCAACACTCTGTAGTATTTGATCACTTATCGTAACTGCTGAATGCTCTTGCGTATTTAATACCAACCTATGTTCACACACAGCATAAAATACAGCTTTAATATCATCAGGTAACAAATAATCTCGGTTATCAATAAATGCCCAAGCTTTAGCTGCTGCAAGTAAGGCTTTTCCTGCACGAGGAGATAAAGGGTTGCAAGGTATGTTATTGGCTAAGGTATTTGTACTAACATCATTGTTTGCCCCCCTACTGACATGACAAAGTGCTATTATATATTCAATAATAGCGTCAGACACGTGTATTTTCTGTACAGCTTTTTGCATTG
>JADGDH010000117.1 GCA_016745015.1 Colwellia sp. | reverse complement strand
TGTATCGTATTGCGTTTCTGCAACACTTTGATCATCTACCGCAGCTGCATGAGCTTCATTTGCGGCACTAATTGCTTGATTTAGTTCTTGTTTAAGTTCACTAATAATTAACGTAACTAATGTTTGCTTGTTAATGTTTTTTTTGCTCATTTAGGTCTGAATTTGCTTTATTCTGATTTTTTAATATTCTACTACTATTATTAAGTGTTCAGTAATAATTTAACAATAAATAACGCTCAATCTGACAGGTGTCAAAATAAACTTGTATTTATGAATAAATATGAGTAAATTAACAGCAAGATTACTGGTTCGACCAATAGGATTTAATATGACAACATCAAACACAATTAAAACTTCACCTGTAGGTAAGATATTTCCCCATTTGTTAGCACCATTAGATTTAGGGTTTACCCAATTAGCCAATCGCACGTTAATGGGCTCTATGCATACAGGGTTAGAAGAAGAAAGAGGAGGATTTTCAAAATTAGCAGCTTTTTATGAAGAGCGTGCTAAGGGTGGTGTTGGTCTTATTGTTACGGGTGGTGTTAGCCCTAACAAGCGTGGCACTATTTCTCCTTTTGGTAGTGAGCTTAGCCATTTTTGGCATGCGAAAAAACATAAAGAAGTTACTGAGGCAGTTCATAAATACCCAACCAAAATATGTTTACAGTTATTGCATACAGGTCGATATGCGTATCACCCATTTAATGTTGCGCCAAGCAAAATTAAATCACCTATTAACCCTTTCACGCCAAGGGCTATGTCAGTTAGACAAATTAAAGGCACAATTAAAGATTATGCTTATTCATCTTCTCTTGCGGCAAAAGCAGGTTACGATGGCGTTGAAATTATGGGTAGTGAGGGCTATTTAATTAATCAATTTTCCTGTGTTCGTACTAATCAGCGAACTGATGATTGGGGTGGAAGCATTGAAAATCGAATGCGCTTAGCCATAGAAACTATAAAAGCAGTACGTGCTAAAGTCGGTGAACACTTTATCATTATTTTTCGCTTATCTATGCTGGATTTAGTTGAAGGAGGCAACAGTTGGGATGAAGTTGTTACTATGGCAAAAGCAGTAGAGAAAGCCGGTGCTACGTTAATTAATACGGGTATTGGTTGGCACGAAGCGCGAGTGCCGACCATAGTAACGTCGGTACCAAGAGCCGCATTCACTTGGATAACCGAGCGAATGAAAAAAGAAGTATCTATTCCGCTTATTACTACAAATCGTATTAACACACCTGAAGTAGCTGAAAAAGTTTTATCAACAGGGCAAGCTGATATGGTATCGATGGCTAGACCATTTTTAGCTGATGCTGATTTTGTTAATAAAGCCGCAGCAAATAAATCTGATGAAATTAATACCTGTATTGGGTGTAATCAGGCTTGTTTAGATCATGTTTTTCAACAAAAACGTGCTTCATGTTTAGTTAACCCTAGAGCTTGTTATGAAACAGAGCTTAACTTTAAAAAGCTTGAAACATCGAAACAGAGTAAAAAGTTAGCTGTAATTGGTGCTGGACCTGCTGGTTTAGCTTTTAGTGTTTATGCTTCACAACGAGGACACAAAGTTGAGGTATTTGATAAAATAAGTGAAATTGGCGGACAATTTAATGTTGCTAAACAAGTGCCAGGTAAAGAAGAGTTTTATGAAACCTTACGGTACTTTAATAAACAGCTTGCCTTACATAATGTTCCTGTACATTTAAATAGCGAGCAAAGCGCTGAAACATTATTAGCCGCAGGTTTTGACGAAGTAATTTTAGCAACGGGCATTAAACCAAGAAAGCTTGATATTAAAGGTATAGATCATCCTAAGGTTTTAAGTTATTTACAGGTATTACGTGAAAAAGTCGTTGTGGGAGATAAGGTAGCTATTATTGGCGCAGGTGGTATTGGTTTTGATGTGGCTACTTTCTTAGCAGAGAATCATGCTGAGTCAAGTGAATCACTAACAATTAACCCTGACGCTTGGTTGGAAAACTGGGGTGTAGATAAAACTTATCAAAAAGCAGGTGCCTTGAATAATGATAAATTGTTTGAACAATCAATAACAAAACGACAAATTACTTTACTACAACGAAAAACGACAAAAGTAGGTAAAGGTTTAGGAAAAACTTCAGGTTGGGTACATAGAGCTAATTTGCAAAAACATGGTGTAAAAATGCTGCCAGGTGTGAGTTATAAATCAATAACAGATAATGGCTTATTGATAGAGGTGAATGGTGAAGAGCAATTGCTTGATGTAGATAATGTTATTATTTGTGCAGGGCAAGAGTCGAATCGTGATTTACAGCAAGCACTTGAACGTGGTGGTATGAACGTTCATTTAATTGGTGGCGCTAATGTTGCGGCAGAACTTGATGCTAAACGTGCTATTCGTCAGGCGGCTGAATTAGCAATGGTAATTTAATTAGTGGAGCAAATGTCAAAGGTGCAGTAAGAATTTATTACTACTTACTGATAACTTATCAAAACAATTCGCAAAATTTACTTTAGAAAAGTAGAAACTGACGTATACTGCTGAAAATGTATTTATAGTTAAGCGCTTTTACCTTTGACTTTTGAAATGAATAATTTAGTAATTAGTAATGACAATATTGAAATATTTTCTACACCGAGACAATATAAGCAAGAGTTGTTGTCATTAATTGCTAATGCTCGCCGTAGAATTTATATAACAGCACTTTACCTACAAGATGATGAAGCAGGTAGAGAGATATTGCATGCTTTGTATAAAGCTAAGGAAAATACTCCTGAGCTAGATATCAATGTTTTTGTAGATTTTCACCGAGGGCAACGAGGCTTGATTGGTGAAAAAGAAAGTTTAGGAAACCGTGCTTTATACCTTGCTTTAGCTGAAAAATATAGCCAGAAAATTGCAGTATATGGTATTGGTGTTAAACGAAAAGAACTATTTGGTGTATTGCACTTAAAGGGAATGGTTTTTGATGACGATCTTTTTTATACGGGTGCGAGCATTAATGATATTTATATGCAGCAAAGTAGTCGTTATCGTTTAGATCGGTATTATCAAATTCATTGTTCAGGGCTCACGAATAGTTTTTGTCAGTATTTAAGTAGTACTTTTATAGCTTCAAATTTAGCACCATTGCTTAATGAAACTCAATTACCTAGTGCTGCTCATCAAAAACGTAATATTATCGCTTTAAAATCTTTATTAAAAAAAGCAACTTACCAAGTGCATTCTGTGAGCCATGATAAACAATCGGGTGTTATTGCTAATCCAATATCAATAACACCTTTAATTGGTTATGGGCGTAGGAAAAACAACTTAAATAAAGTTATTCGCAAAACAATTAAAAATACTCAGCAAAAATTACTAATTTTTACGCCTTATTTTAATTTACCTCCTGTATTAGCAAAAGATGTCATAAATGCATTGAAACGCGGTGTAAATATCACCTTAGTTGTTGGTGATAAAACGGCAAATGATTTTTATATTGCGGATGAAGAAGCCTTCAGCACTATTGGAATCGTTCCTTATATTTATGAAATGCTATTAAAACGCTTTGTAAAACGTTATCAAAATTTTATTGATAAAGGCTTATTGAATATATACTTGTGGCAACATGAAAATAATAGCTTTCACTTAAAGGGAATTATTAGTGATGAACGTTATCACTTGCTAACAGGCAGTAATTTAAACCCAAGGGCATGGGCATTAGATTTAGAGAATGGTTTATTACTTGATGACCCTTCACAAGGCTTAATGTCGAAAGTGTCGCCTGAGTTGGTTGGTATTATGGAACATACTAAGAAAGTAAATCACTTTAGTGATCTTGATGCTGTTAATGACTACCCAATAAAACCTAAAAAATTACTTAATAAAATACGTTTTGCCCAAATAGATCGTATTTTAAAACGTTTTTTATAGTTTTAATATTGACGGTGGGGTTAAAAAGATTTTTTAGCCTCAACCCTGATCTCAAAATTATTAACATCAGGGTTATCACTTTGTGGAAAAGCAAAGTCTATATGAATAACTTGATGGTTGCCTGCAGAGTGTGGTGAATATAATCTAGCACCAATACCTACGGAATATAACCAGTCATCTTCAATATTCTCTTCCATACCTTGCGTTTCTATAGTGCCAAATGTTCTAGCTGTATCGAAAAAGGCGGCACCTGCAAGATCAAACAATTTAAATAAATTTATATAAGGATAATAACGTATTTCATTGGTAAATTTTATACTATGTTCACCATGTTGATATTGTAATGGAAAACCTCGTAAGCCAGTATTTCCTCCAACAGTGACAGGTTTGTCAAGGTACTGATTATTACTTATTACATTCGTGTTATTTATGTAAAATCCCCAACTTGAATTAAAATTGTAAAAATATTCAGTGTTTATATTAAGTAGTATTCGATGATCTTGTTGATCGTATATATCACCACTTAACGCTATGTTCATTAATACAAGCGCATCGTCATGAATTTCAAAACCTTTATTAATCTCAGCTTGAAATAAAGCCCAAGCACTATTTTCTTTGGCACCATCACTAACCCCTATACGTGAGCTAAATTGCCAACCATGGTTAAAATCTTCTATTTGTGTAATTAAGTGAATGTTAGTGAGCTTCTTGAAGTTTTTCTCTATATAGTCAAAACCTATCCATGGGTAAGTAAAATTGCGGTCTTGTGGTAGAAACAATGAGTTGGGATTATCGTTTTCATTTTCGGCATAAGAAAATTCATGTAAGTCTTGCGTTATGCCTACACTATATCGAACGAGCGAACTTTCATTATTAACATTTAACCATGCATACTCAGCATTTTTATAGCTAATGTTATGAGCAAATATCGCTAATTCATTATCGTTTTGATAAACAGTATCGTTGCGTGATTCTTCATTGAAGCCCAATAGATAAGCATTGTCGGTATAAAAACTTGCAAAATGTTTTTGTAAAAACAAAGACTGTTGAGTACCATCATCATTATCGGCAAAACGTAACTTTAAATCGATATTATTTTTACTAAATAAAGGGATAGTCGTTTTTACTTTATAACCTTTTCGTTGTGAATTCTTATACGTTTCAATTTCGGCATCAACACCTAAACCTAAGAGATTACGCTCTTTAATACCAAAGCTATAAGTACTTTTACCGCCCTTACGACCAAAACTAATTGTTGGCATTAATGACCAATTATCCCAAGTAGTTACGGTTATATTTTCTATCATTTCATCGCTAGTTACTTTGGCATCACGCAAGTATTTTCTACTGCGCAAGTGTCTTTCTAATTCAGCCAGATCTGAAAAGTTTTTAGCACATTTATCAAGAAAGAATGCAGCTTCATTTTCAAGCGTAATCTGCTTGGTGTCTATATGAATCGCATTTGCCCAACGATGTAGAAAAATAAAGCCTTCTTCGTTTTTATCGAAAATAGTGAGTGGTTTAAAAGTGACATTCTGTTTTTCTTGGCTGCAGGATTCTTGAGTACGAGCTTCTAAATAGTCAGCTTCTTGCGCGTGAACATTAAGTGCTACGATGGCCGTTATAAGATAAAACACAGCAGTCGTCGAGAGCAATAGAAAGAGTGAATATTTACTACTAATAGGAATAATTAAAATCCTTTTATAAACGGTTATTTACTCAAACAACTACAAAGGCATGAACAAATCTTTTAACATTGTTTAAGTCTAACTTAACTATAGCCTTCATTTGATATAAGAAGTAGGCTGATTTTTATATGAGTTAACGTTACTATAGCGGTTATACAGTAATAAAAATAGCGATAAAAAAGTATGTTTACAGAAAAGTTAATGCCTCGATTTAGTGATACAGACGCACTTGGTCATATTAATAATACTGCAATACCTGTATGGTTCGAGGGAGCTAGAACACCTGTTTTTAAACTATTTACCCCCGATTTAGATCTGAAAAAATGGCCGCTGATTATTGCTAAAATTGAAGTATCTTATCTTGGTCAGTTATTTTATGGGCAAGAAATTGAAGTACGCACTTTTATTAGTCGTATTGGTGGTGCTTCATTTGATGTTTATCAAGAACTTTGGCAGCATGGTGAAAAGTGTGTGTCGGGTACTGCCGCTATGGTTCATTTTGACTACCAAGCACAAGCATCAAAGAAAATACCTGATGAGATCCGTGCTGAATTAACTAAGCACTTATACCAACAATAGACATTTTATTTTTAGCTAATTTGATAAAAATCAATTAGCTAAAAATAAATAGCTTTTAAACGCAAAAAGCACTCGAATTTTATCGAATCTCACTATAGAATTACTCTCTTAATTTAATTTTTTAATTTCTAAAATATAATGTGTTTTTAGCACTTAACTTGTTTTAAAAACGTACAACCAATAGGATTTTTCATGGCTGGTGTAAATAAAGTAATAATTGTAGGTAACTTAGGTAAAGATCCTGAGGTACGTTTTATGCCAAATGGCGGTGCGGTAGCAAACATAACGGTAGCAACATCTGACTCATGGAAAGACAAACAAACAGGCGAGCAAAAAGAAAAAACCGAATGGCATCGTGTGGTTATGTTTGGCAAGTTAGCTGAAATTGCAGGCGAATACTTGAAAAAAGGCTCAAAAGTTTATCTTGAAGGCTCATTACAAACACGTAAATGGACTAACCAACAAGGACAAGACCAATATACTACAGAGATTGTATTACAAGGATTTAATGGTGTAATGCAAATGTTAGATAGTAAATCTTCAAGTCAGCAAGGTGGTTTTGCCCCGCAAAATCAACAAGCTCCTCAGCAGCAAGGCCAAGCTCAAAATAGTGGATTTTCTAACCAAGGGCAACAACAAGCACCTCAACAACAAGGTGGTTTTGCCCCTCAAGGCCAACAACAGGCTTCACAGCAATCATATAATAAACCAGCGCAGCAAGGTGGATTCTCTTCTCAAGGGCAAGCACCTCAGCAACAAGGTGGTTATGCAGCACAAGGTCAGCAACAGGGTGGCTTTTCTCAACAGCAGCCTCAACAAGCTCCCAAGGTAAACCCGCAAGAGCCATCAATTGATTTTGATGATGATATTCCGTTTTGACCGGAATATTTATAGAATGTAAAGAAAAGGTGAGCGAAAGCTCACCTTTTTTCGTCTTAAAACAAGAGGTAATATTTTTGTGGAGTAACTACATACCCCTGGGTAGTTATATGTAGCTGCCGACTAATTAATCTGATTGGTATAATTTAAATTATGAGCGTAATTCTCTTCTTAAAATTTTACCCACGGTTGATTTTGGTAGCTCTTTAAGAATAACGACCTTTTTAGGTACTTTGTAAGCAGTTAATTCTTTCTTACAATGTTCAATCACTTCTTGCTCTGTAACGGTATTATTTACTGTGATAAAACATGTGACTTTCTCTCCTGTCCTATCATCCGCTTCACCAATAACGGCAGCTTCAATAATGTGAGTGTGACTGACTAAAATATCTTCAACTTCATTTGGATAAACATTAAAGCCTGAAACTATAATCATATCTTTTAAGCGATCTACAATTTTAATATTGCCATTAGGTAAACGAACACCCACATCACCTGTTTTAAAATATCCGTCAGAGGTCATTACTTTTGCTGTTTCTTCAGGGCGTTGCCAATATTCAGGCATAACCTGAGGACCTTTAGCAACAATTTCACCTTCTTCTCCGTCTGCTACTTCTTTATCATCAACACGTAATTGAATGTCTGTTTCTACTAAAGGTTGACCTACTGTTCCTATATCTTCATTGCCGGGTTCATTCAAGCAAAGCACAGGTGATGTTTCAGAAAGGCCGTAACCCTCAGCAATTAAGCAACCAGTGACTTCTTTCCATATTTTTACTGCAGCCATTGTCAAAGAAGTTCCACCTGAAATTGTAAATTTAAAACTTGAGAAATCTAATGCTTTAAAATCGGGGTGCTGGCATAAACCAACAAATAAAGTGTTTAGTCCTGCAAATCCGGTGAATTTAAATGGTGTGATCATTTTAACAAAGGCATCGATATCACGAGGGTTTGGTATTAATATATTAAGGTTACCTTGGCTGAAAAATAACATCATATTAACCGTGAATGCATAAATATGATAAAGCGGTAAAGGGGCAACAAATATTTCTTTTCCTTCAAGACAAAAATCTTGAATTTTTACAAATGTTTGTTGTGTATTACTTAATATATTGCGATGCGTTAGAACAGCTCCTTTAGAGACACCCGTTGTACCGCCAGTATATTGTAAAACGCATACATCATCTAAATCAGTAGAGGGTCTAGAAGCCAAAGTCATCTCTTTACCTTGCTCAATAGCTTGGTTAAAGCATGTACAGTCATCAATAGATACGGTATTTTCAGTAATAAGTCCTGTCGCACTAGTAACAATCACGGTGGAAATATCAGTATTCTTTTTAACTTCGTTAAGTTTCGGCAATAAATCTTCTAAAATAACAATAGCTTTTGCACCAGAATCTTTAAATTGATGCTGCATTTCTCTTGGTGTATATAAAGGGTTGGTATTAACTAAAACTAGACCTGCTCTTAAAGCAGCATAGGCAGCGATAGGGTATTGAATTAAATTTGGTAATTGAACAACAATGCGATCACCTGGTTGTAAATTTGTACATTGCTGTAACCAACAAGCTAATGCTTTTGATTTTTGATC
>JADGDH010000258.1 GCA_016745015.1 Colwellia sp. | reverse complement strand
CCAGCATATCCCGCTAAAATAGAGCCAGCAACGGATGCTAAACCTCCTACCATAATAGCGAAAAGCTCAGATTGTGTCATATTAGCAATATAAGGGCGTATTACTAAAGGCGCTTCCGTTTGGCCAACAAAAATATTCGCAGTTGCTGACAATGATTCAGGTTTACTGGTTTTGAGTAACTTTTGTAATGCCCCACCAATAATTTTAACTACCCATTGCATTACGCCTAAATAATATAATACCGCGATTAATGATGAGAAGAAGATGATAACGGGGAGTACTCTAACAGCGAAAACAAAACCAACCCCATTTGCAAACATGGCATCTGTGCCTAATCCCCCAAAAAGGAAAGTAATGCCAACGTTAGCACTATCAATCACCTTTTGAACGCCACCTGAAATTGAAGCCAAAACATCCTTACCAAAAGGAATATAAAGTACAAATGCACCTAAGCCTACTTGAAGGGCGAAAGCCCAGCCAACAGTACGTAAATTAATAGACTGTCGTTTTTTAGAAAAAAGCACTGCAATAGCGAGTAAAACACCGATACCGAGCAAGCCGCGAAGCACTGTTAGATCCATTGAAACCTCAAGTTGTTTTTGTGATTTTTTTGTGATTGTTGTTGCGATAATTATTTATAATGTAATTGAGTAAACCTACAGTGATAACTGCCGTATTTTAGCTTTCAATACTTCTATTGCCATTCTGTTTTTTCCGCCTCGGGTTATAACAAGATCTGCCCAAGCTTTAGATGGCTCAATAAATTGATAATACATTGGACGAACGGTAGTCAAATATTGATTTGTTATAGACTCTAAACTGCGTTCGCGCTCTTTTGTATCTCGTTCTATTCGTCTAATTAGGCAAATATCAAGCGGTGTATCCATGTAAACTTTAATATCAAAACACTCTCGAAGCTGAGGGTTAGAAAGTAACAGAATCCCTTCAACTAGAATTATTTTGGTTGGCTTTATTGTGATTGTTTGTTCGGTGCGAGTATGCGTTTTATAACAATAAACGGGGCAGTTTATATTTTGCTGAGCGATTAATGTTTTTAGCTGAGCACTTAATAATTCATGTTCAAAAGCTTTCGGGTGATCATAATTATTTTTACTTCTTTCATCCATGCTTAGTTGAGACTGATCACGATAATAGGCATCTTCTTTAATAATGGAAATGCCATTAGATCCAAGTTCTGGTAATAATTCTTGATAAATAGTTTCAGCAAAAAGTGACTTTCCTGATGCTGAAGCGCCTGCAATAGCGATTACAGTCGTTTTACTTGCTTGTGTCATTGATAAATCCGTAGAAAGTCAGGTTGGTTCTGTAAAAAATAAATTTAGTTTATACTGAACAACAATAAAAAGGCTCTAAATAACTTGGCTAATTATAATAAAAGCATTAAATTAGCACAAGCTGACTAACTGGTCATGTTAATTTTTAATTCAAGGTACCTGTCAAATGGCAAAAGCAATTATTTTAGTGCTTGATAGTTTCGGGGTAGGTTATGCCGACGATGCGAAAAGCTTTGGTGATATTGGCGCTAATACTTTCATTAATATAGCAAAACATTATTTCAAAGAAAAAAATAAAATTATTAGCTTACCTAACTTAGGCGCGCTCGGTTTGCACGAATTGAGTAAACAAGCGAGTAGTAGCGAAATATGGCAAGCGTTTAAGCAGGATTTAGAAAAATCAGAAGTTAACTTTAATGAGTTTTATATTAAGCCAACTAAAGGTGCTTTCGGTTACATGGCTGAAATTAGTACTGGTAAAGATACACCAAGTGGGCATTGGGAAATGGCAGGTGTACCCGTACTTTTTAACTGGGATTATTTTTCTGACAGGCAATCATCATTTTCTAAAAAATTGATTGGTGAAATTAATGAAGAAACAGGTTACAACGGTTTATTAGGTAATTGTCATGCATCAGGTACTGATATTATTAATACCTTAGGCAATGAGCATATTAAAACAGGGCTACCTATTTGCTACACTTCTGCTGACAGCGTTTTTCAAGTCGCCGCCCATGAAGAGCACTTTGGATTAGATAACCTTTATCACTATTGTGAACAAGTTCGAGCGTTGTTGTCAGAGACTGATTTGAATATAGGTCGGGTG
>JADGDH010000257.1 GCA_016745015.1 Colwellia sp. | reverse complement strand
TAAACATAAAACTCATTTCAGAAATTTCGAGTCAATTTGGTTTATCAACTCAACAACTTAGTCATTACTTAACATCACAACTTGAAGGACTTCAAACCTCTTCTTTGCTTGAAGGTAATCGCTCTATCCCTATTGTTTTTAATGGTGTGAAAAATGACGCTTCAAGTCACAGTGAAATATCCTCTATTCGTGCATTAAAACAAAAACTGATTTTAATGCCAGATAATACGCTATTGCCACTTGATAAAATTGCTGAAATTACCTTTAAAACAGGCCCCCTTCTAATTGAAAGGGAAAAGGGGAATCGATTTGCATCCGTAAGTTCCAATGTTGTTAACCGTGATGTCGTTAGCTTTGTAGAGGAGTTAAACGCTAAAATCAACGCTAATATTAAGCTTCCTTCGGGCTATACCTTATCTTTTGGTGGTGAATTTGAAAGCCAACAAAGAGCAACAAGAAATTTATTAATTCTGATTCCCATCGCACTTTTATTAATATTTATTATTTTGTTCACTACCTTTAATTCAACGGCTAAATCAGCACTAATTATTGCAAATATTCCATTTGCTTTAATGGGGGGAATTATTGCCTTGTATCTTAGTAAGGAATACTTATCAGTACCCGCTTCAGTAGGTTTTATCGCTTTGCTCGGTGTTGCGGTGTTAAATGGCATAGTCATGATAAGTTACTTTGAGCAAACCAAGTTATCTTCAACCGATTTAGTTAAACGTGTTATTGACGGAGCAAATCGTCGATTAAGACCTGTGTTAATGACCGCCACAACAGCTATGTTTGGATTATTACCTTTGGTTTTTGCAACAGGCCCTGGCGCTGAAATTCAAAAACCTTTAGCCATCGTTGTCATCGGTGGTTTAATAACGTCAACAATTACTACTCTATATCTATTGCCTATTTTTTACTGTTGGTTGGAGAGAAAAAATGCCTGAAGAATTAATATTTACTTTAAATGTGCCAACTAACTTAAAAGATGAGATTGTTGATCGATTAATGAGCTTATCAAGCATTACTGGTTTTAACTTGAATAAGATGAGTGGCTACAGTAAAGAGCACAGTTTATACAATATATCTGAGCAAGTTGAAGGCTACAGAGCATTTTATCAATTTGAGGTGCTGATCAACTCAAACGAGGTTAAGAACCTTAAAGCTAGCCTTAATCCTATTTGCCAGCCTGCTAAGTTACGGTATTGGTTAACCCCCGTGATAGAAAATGGACACTTTTAGTGTAATTGACAATAAAAAGAGGTAATTGATATGAGTATTGATTGTTTAGTAAAACAGTTCATCTCACACGATGCGGCCTTATACCAATTTGACTAAATTTCTTCCCTACTCAGAGCTATGCTCGATGTTCAATAACAAGGCAAATTTGTTTCGGTCTAGTCATTCTAAATCAAATAAATTTAACGACGTTAGTGGGCATCGAGCAAGCTCCCAAAGGGCGAGTTTAAAAGGCTTACATGCTGCGTTATTGATTTTGATAAGGGAATAACCATTATCTTCAATCAATGCCTTGCCTCTAAGCCTTTTAATTCTCGCTGAGTGGGAAAGAACTTAATCAACTTGGTATTATATTGCACAAGCGGTATAAATTGATTTCAGTTATAATCGCTGGCCATATTTATTAAATATTGTAAACAGTATGAACTTATCAAAATTCGGCTCAAAATTTACCCGCCCTAATGGTATCAGTCAATTAATGGAAGATTTAGGTAACGCAAAAAATAGCAAAAACCCTAATATCATTATGCTTGGTGGAGGTAATCCTGCTGTTATTCCCGAAGTAAATAAAGTGTTTGTTAACGAGTTACAAAAGTTAGTAACTAGTACGCAAATTGATAAGGTTATTGGGCTTTACGATCATCCCCAAGGTAACGAAGATTTTCGTGTCGCGCTTTCCAATAAACTCAATGAAAATTACGCTTGGGATATAGATGAAAATAATATTGCTTTAAGCAATGGTAGCCAAGCAAATTTCTTTGTGTTGTTTAACTTATTTGCAGGAGAAATGCCTGATGGTAAACACAAAAAGATTCTTTTTCCTTTAGCACCTGAATATGTAGGCTATGCTGACCAAGGCTTAGCAGAAGATATGTTTATTGCGATTAAACCCGAT
>JADGDH010000009.1:37529-43225 GCA_016745015.1 Colwellia sp. | reverse complement strand
CGTACATCACAAAACAGTGCCGATATACTTAGTAGTGTCAAAGTGATCAGCCGTGTTGATATTGATTTGTCATCTGCAAATTCTGTTGCAGAATTACTCAATGATGTAAATGGTCTGCAAATGTCACAAAGTGGTGGTGCGGGTCAGGCAACATCATTATTTAGCCGTGGTACAGATTCAGGTCATATCTTAGTCATTATTGATGGTCAACGTATTAGCTCTGCAACGCTAGGACAAACTGCACTTTCAGACCTTGCCGTTGAACAAATTGAGCGTATCGAGGTAATTAAAGGTCCTAGAGCGGCATTATGGGGTTCAGATGCTATTGGCGGTGTTATTCAAATATTCACTCGTAAACTAGCTGCAGGAGAAATAGCCGCTGATTTAGGTTTTGGTAATATGAATCAGCAACAGCTTAGTGTTAGTGGCGCTTTAGGCCATGGTAACGGTAGCACCACATTAACAGCATCAATAAAGTCTAATGATGGATATGATGTTTTGGAAGGCGCTGAAGATGATGATGATGGCTATAACCGTGAAAATATTTCTTTAGTGGGTCAACAGGCGCTGAATAAACACTGGCAACTAAATTGGTTAGCAAAGTACGACCAAGGGGAAAGTGAGTATGACAATCCTTATGGTGGTGCAAATAAGAATTCTTTTGAAAATAAGCAATGGCAACTATCTGCAAGCCAGATAAAAGGAAATTTTCAACAAAACTTCTTTATTGGTCAACAACAAAATGAAAGTATATTTTTTGGTAATGGTATCCCTGAAAAAGAGGGTGGCTTATTTCAAACAACACGATTACAAGCAAGTTGGTTAGGTGGTCTACAACTTACAAAACAATTAACCACCAACTTAGGTTTTGACTTTATTGATGAGGATGTTGATGTAGCAACCCCTTATACTGTCACTCAGCGAGATATCAAGGCCGCGTTTACCCGTTTAGCTTTTGATAACGACACTATTATTTTAGATGGTGCTTTGCGTTATGACGACATTGAAGGTATTGATAGCGAAGTAACTTATAACTTGAGCGCTGGTTTTCGTTTTGCACAAAATTCATTGGTTAGCTTAAATATTGGTAGTGGCTTTAAAGCGCCAAGTTTTAATGATTTGTATTATCCTGAAGGGCTTTATTCTTATGGAAACCCTGACTTAGTAGCGGAAACATCAGACAGTATAGAATTACTCCTAAAAAGTGAACTTTCAGGTGTAGAACTTGAGTTAAGTATCTATAAAACAGAAATTGACAATTTAATTGAATGGCAACCAGATGAAAACTATGCCTATCACCCCGTTAACGTAAATAAAGCAGAAATTGATGGAATCGAGCTTACTCTTGCTGCTGAACTTTTAGCATTAAACCATCAAGTTCAATTAAGTTATTTAGATGCTAAAGATGGCGATACCAATGAGCCATTAATTCGTCGCGCTAAACATACTGCAAGTTATCAAGTTAGTCAAACCTGGGAAAAGCTAAATTTATTAGCTAGTATAAATTATCAAGGTGAACGTGAAGACAGTGAATGGCCAGGTACAGTAACACTGCCTAGTCACACGTTAGTTAATGTAAGTGCTGCTTACCAAGTAACTACAGACTGGTCTGTAGCACTAAAAGTGAACAATTTATTTGACAAAGATTATGCCACTAACAACAACTACAATGGGCAACCTGCTCAATATTTATTGTCGGTAAGCTATCGTAACTAGTTAGAAACAGTGTTAAATGGGGTCAAAACAACGTTAGAAAGGGCTTAAAGTTGTTTTGACCGCAGTACCATCAACAATGGGCTTGTCCAACAACAGGATTAAGTTGCGGCTACGCGCAACCTATTCTTTATTTATTATATTTTATTAGTGATTGGTATCGCATAAGTTCCAACTGCATGTGCGACAGGTTCAATAAAACCTTCTGAATACATTGATACCTCTCCTATGATCAGCGTTCTACCTATTTTTATTAAGTTACACTTTGCTATTATATCTTTTTCAGATGAGGGCTTTCGGAGAAAATTAATGTTTAAATTGGTAGTGACCGCAAATGCTACCAGTCCAATTTCACTTAAAATGGCAACATATAAAGCTAGATCTGCCATTTCCATTAGTACTGGCCCAGAGACTGTTCCTCCTGGTCTTAAATGCTCCTGATTTATATTTTTCCTAATCGTTACAGATTTTTCGCCAATACTTTCAATAATGAAATTAGTTTGAGGAAATTCATTTTGGAAGAAAATAACCAGCTCTTCTTTCGTTAGCATTGTCTCTCCTATGGGATTAAATATAACGAGCCTGTAGGATTACTCGTTTTTATTAATATTTTTTAATAAAAACACTTTAACTCGATTATTTTCTTTTAACAATCAAAAACGTTTACGTTTTTTGGAGATTTTATTTTTCCATTACTTGTCATTGAATGATGGCTGCTTTTTGCTTGTTTTCTTCTTTCATAGGCTGTTTTTTCGGAGAAATACAAGGCTTTCGCCTTAATGTAGGCTAAACAATAGCAGGCATATATGGACGCTATTTACAGACAAAAATGGAGTTCAAGCTTAAAAAACAAACAACTTATCAAATATGAAAAAAGACGCGAAAATGTCTTTTTTGTAAAAACACTACAGCCTCAACACATTGCTAAGCGACATAAAATGGTTGGCTATACTTGCGAAGCATGAGCACGGTCAGCTGTTTTATGTCCGTTTGAGCAACTTGTTAGCAGCTTGTTGCTCCAGTCTTTCGACTAACCAAACTTTAATAATTGACTGACGTGTTACACCTACTCGACTTGCCTCTTTATCAAGTGAATCAATTACCCAAGAAGGGAAATCAACATTAACCCTTTTTTGGCTTTGATTTGGCCGAGATATAGATGATAAATCTAAGTCATCAAGTATATCGTTTTCATTAGCATCAAATTTTTGATCAAATTGTTCAGCTTTCATAGAGTGATACCTCCGCTTTACGTGAGCGCCTAACTGAAATAATTCTGATGATATCATCACGATAAGTGATAACAGCAGACCAGTATTTCTCAGCAATAATTCCTATGACCAAATATCGTTGTTCACCTTCAGATTTAACTTTGACTTGAAGTAAATCAGGATCAGCCCAAAGCTCCTGAGCAGAAACGAAATTTATTCCGTGCTTATCGAAGTTGGTGCAACTTTTATTAGTATCAAATTCAAATTTATACATAGGATAAATAATATACCTTTATCACCCCTAGATCAATTTAAGTACATAAATATGAAAAGCTGCTAGACCCATTATGAGGAAAAAATAGTTTGCTATAATGTTGATGAATGAAGCCGCTTTGCGGCAGAAAAGAACAATAGTAGACATATATGGACGCTATTTATTTTTCTTACAAGAACCAATAATACTTTTATTTATTGTTATTTTATCTTGAAAGTTAGATACTGATTCTTCGTGATCGTTAATAAACTCGTTGCTAAAAAAGTAAGGAAAACCATGTGCTTTACTAACTAAGTTTCCATACATGGTTGTTGAATGCTCCACGTAAGGAGAAAAATTATTTTGAGTGCAATTTTCAGAGTACTCAACAAGTAATCTAGTTGCTATTAATATCTCACGTTGATAATCATCAATTTCATCGGCTAATCGAGTTCTAGTCGATTGATAATTTGCAACACCATACCCCAAAAGAAAAACTAAAATGATCAACAAATACTTTTTCATGGTCGACTACATATCCTGAAAACCTAATTATTAAATGGGGTCAACAACTTTAGAAAAGGTTTAAAGTTGTTCTGATCCGATGCATCCATTTTATTGCCAATTAAGTTGCAACTCTTTGTGTGCTGTTGCGCAATCCTTTAAGTACAAATTAATTAAATTTTGATATGGAATTCCATTTTTATCTGACAGTACTTTAAAGTAATCAATTACGTCTTCGTCTAAACGAATAGTAATTTGCTTCTTAAGCTTTTTAGCATAAGGATTAGAAATAGATTTTGAAAAGTCATATTGTTCACGCATAATGAAAACCCTCATATTGTTTGCGCTCACCTTTATCAGCTTTACGCGCAGAGATTATACGAATACTTTCATTTTCATCTCGATAGCAATGACACACTATCAGAGTTTTAAATTCAGAACTTTGCCCAAGTAAAATGAAACGTTCTTCGTGTATGGAACTATCAGGATCAGGAATTAAGCGACCATGATCATCATAGAACACAGTTTTAGCTTCATCAAAGGAAACGCCATGTTTTATTCTGTTGGAGTCGGCTTTATTTTGATCCCATTCAAATTTATATGTAGCCATAATTACATTGTAGTTATATCGTAAAGAATATACAAGTCTGATGGAAACGTTTGCTGTATTGTCATCAACCTACGCTGCTGTCTATTTTTATCCGTGTAGCTAATGACGTTTGCCTAACTATCGTTAAAAAACTGTACTTGACGGTTTTTTGGGCACAAAAAGCGTGACAGGTTGTGTGCTTTGCCTTATTAAGTTTTTATAGGCAAGCTTCTCTATTTAGCGCTTCAGATGCCCATTGATTAATGCTTTGCCCACTTAATTCCGCTGCTGTTGCAACGGCAGCGTGAATTTCAGGACGAATGCGTAGCATTAGCTTACCTGAATAAGGTTTTTGTGGTGCTTTACCAACTATATTACATGTTTCAAGGTAGTCATTAACCGCTTCTTCAAACGCAGCTTTTAATTGATAAACTGTTTCTCCATGAAAGCCTAGTACATCTTTTATGCCTGCAATATGGCCGATAAAGCACTCATCTTCTGAACTAAACTCTATGCGAGCAGCATAACCTTCATATACCAATGAATTACTCATGGTTCTACTCCTAGTGGTTTGAGAAAGGCTCTTGCATCTTTGACTTGATATGGTTTTGCTTCTTTTTTCGGGTGTGGGTGATGGAAGCTGGCTATGACCCCATTTTTCTTACTCAAGTAACAATAACCCAAGCTACCTTATACTATTTTCTTGGCAAAGAATTAGCATCTGTTCATTATATTGACGCATATAATTAACTAATTTCTTGCGTTCCAACCTTTGATTTTCGGAAGTAATCACATCCCCAGTACCTGAACTATATTTTTTTCCACAGAGTTCTATCATTGTTTGGTAATCGCTAGCTTTAATACCTGGCACGCTCATGCTTCTTCCTGATGTAACTAACAAACGATAATCTTTATTTTTTACCGCTAGAGCGATTGCCTTATTCAAATTCTCTAACTCAGTCTTTTCTACAACTAGTGCTGTTGACTTATCGACACCTGAACTAACACCTAAATTAACATCATCAGAGTTAACGTCACTTGAAATAGCCATAGAGGTACAACTAGTACTTAACAATCCCAATAAAGATAAAATAAAAAGCTTCATTATTAATTATTCCTTTCCTGATATTTACTTTTTTAAAAAGAAGTGATTTATGTTCGCTTTACGTTAGCTAAAAGTAAAACACGCCAAGGTAGTATAAATATAAAAAGTAACAGCCATGAAATACTGCCCGAAGATTTAGTCACAGGTGCTTCAGGTATCGGCTCTGTTTTTGCTGCAACGGTAATATTAACAAAAAATGTTTCACTATTGATACTGTCTTTATTAGCAATCACAGCCACTGAAAGCACACCAGTAAAGTCATTGTTTGGTGTTACGGTTTCGCCAGAAAAAGTATAGTTGTCACCCTGTTGAATGGTTATT
>JADGDH010000009.1:34288-37429 GCA_016745015.1 Colwellia sp. | reverse complement strand
TTGCCCAAATCAAATTGCTGCCAACTATAGCTTAAATTAGCACTGTCTAAGTCTCCTGCACTACCTGATAATTCAAAGGGTGTTCGCGCAGGAATAGTGTAATCCAACCCAGCATCAACAACCGCAGTTTTGTTAACTTCGCCTGTAGTAGCACCACATGCATTTCCAACACCACTTTCTATATAAGTACTTATTTGATCAATCGATCTTGCATGAAAAAATGCATCAGAATGTGATTGTAAATTTTGATCATCGCAAATTCCAGCATAAGCCATAATGGTTGAGCCACTGCCCACTTCATAAGCGGAGTCGGCCTCCCTATTCCCTAAACAAGCACCAGCAGTACCATTAAACGTATGATTTGCACCAAACTGATGACCAATTTCATGAGCAACATAGTCAATATAAAATGCATCATTCGTTGGGTTATAATCCCCCGTTACTCCATCACCTTTATAATCAGGATTACAAACACCACCAAGCACAGCTAAGCCACCACCAGCAGTATTAACTACATGGCCTATATCATAATTGGCACTACCTATTACACTATCAATAACACCTGTATTTAATTCACCATCGTCACTATCATTATTAAAAGGGTCAGCGTTAGGATCTGTAAAAATTAATAAGTCATTATCTTCTACCAATTCTAGCTTTATCGCTAAATCATGCTGGTAAACTTGATTTAACCGGTTTACTAAAGTAATAATCTCAGCCATTGCACTGTCAACAGTGCCTCCATTAAACTCTGTATATTCTGCTGCAGCTGAAATGGCAATACGGTATGTTTTTATTGTGCTTTCAGCTGCGCTAGCTCTAGCTGATTTATTTGCACTATTCACTTGTGAGTTTGCCAAAATAGAGAACGGCTGTGCTATTTTTTTTGGTTGATGGAATTTATACGTTGATTGGTCTGATAATTTATTCGATGATTTATTTGTTGAACGGCTGTTTTGACTAAAGTAACTTTTATATTCATTTCTACTATCATCAAAAACTCGTTTGATTTTTTGTGATTGCAGTTGTGCTTGTTCTTGAATGCCTAATTTTTCTTGAATATAAGCACTTTTAGGCTCTACAAACACACGTTCACCATGATAATAAAACATACCATGAAAACCGTTAGGTGTAATATCAAACCGACCAGTGTAATTTGGATTATCTAATGAAGTCCCCGTAAAAGTTCTGATATTAGGATATTTTACGGCAAGCTCTTCTGCCATAATATTGTCAGGGGTTAGCTTAAAGTTAGCTAACTGCCCGTTAGGTAACGGAAGTGCAATTGTTATAGATTGCTTGTCGCTAAGTAAAACAGCTCGTAGTTCATTATTATTTACAGATAATGAACCCGTATTTTCATTTAGTTGAAATACATGTTCAGCCTCTGTTCTTATGGTTTTATGCAAGGTTTGAGCAAAGGCTTCCTGAGAAATAAATATCAATAAACTATAAAAGGTGAGTTTACTTATTTTATTTAGCTTACTTATATTGATCATATTAACTGTACCTCTTTAAAATCTCTTTGATAAGAATAGCGATAATGTAATAAGAAAACCACTGACAATGCAGTGGTTTTTGTTTAAGTTTTTATTTCAATTCTTTATTTCAATTACGTACAACAAATTAAAGAAATTAGCTCGATTATTATCTTGAAGATAACTCTTGCGCTTCTACTATCTCATCATTATTGTGTGTTTTTTTGTTTTTACGACTAAAAACACCACGTAAATCTTCAATAACTACGTATAACGTTGGAATGAATACTAGGGTAACAATTGTTGCGAACAACACCCCGAACGAAAGTGACACAGCCATTGGAATAACAATTTGTGCTTGAGCACTCGTTTCAAAAAATATGATGGGTACTAAACCAATAAAAGTTGTTAACGAGGTTAACATTATGGCTCTAAAGCGCTTAGTACCCGCGTGCATTACGGCATCTTTTAAGCGTTCGCCGCGCTTTCTAGCCTTGTTAACATAGTCTACCATCACCAAGGAATCATTCACTACAACCCCTGACGCTGCCAAAATCCCCATGACAGATAAGGCACTTAAATCCATCCCTAAAATAAAGTGTCCCATTACAGCCCCAATAACACCAAACGGAATGACCACCATAATCATTATTGCTTGTGAGTAAGACTTTAAAGGTATAGCCAGTAATGAAAAGATAACCATTAAGGAGATTACAAAGTCTCTTAATTGACTATCTGCACTATCCATTTCTTCTTGAATACTTCCCGATACTTCACTTTTTACCAGTGGATATTGTCTTAATAGTTTTGGAATAAAGTTGTCTCTAATATCTTTAGCTACTTCAAAAGGCTCTACTTGCTCAGCATCAACACTCGCCCAAACATTAACAGTACGGTTACCATTTTCACGTCGAATGCGAGTAACACCATCGGTTAAGGTTATTTCAGCAAGTTCAGACAAAGGTAATTCAGCGCCATTTGGTGCCTGAATCATGACATCATCAACATGACCAATACTACTACGCTGATCAAGTGGGTAACGTACCATCACCTTAATTTCTTCACTATCACGTAAAATACGTTGCGCTTCTAAACCATAAAAACTGTAACTTACTTGTGAAGCAACCTCTGTTAATGACAAACCTAAACTATGCGCTAAAGGTTTTAAGGCAAGCTGCACTTCTTTAGCACTCGTTTGACGAGAGTCATTAACATCACCCACGCCTTTAAGGGAGTTAAGTTTGGCTTTTAACTCTTGTGAGGCAGCTAAAAGTTGCGCATCATCTAAGCTTTCTAGTCTAAAAGCAACATCACCGTCATCACGACCACCGCCAAAAAAGTTATCACTGATCGTTAACGATTTAACCCCTGGATAATTAGGGATCGCTTTACGCCATAAATCAGCCAATTCAAAAGTGTTTATTGCTCTTTCTTTTGGAATAACCAATTTAACCATAACTTGGCCATTTGTGCGGCTACGCAAATCAACTTGCATATCAGCAATCATCGAACTGCCGTGCTCTGCTATAATATCCTTATCTACTTTATATAAAATTCGCTCAATATTAAGCAAAGTTTCTAGTGTAGATTTTTCAGACGCATCAACATTCATTTCAATACTAACACGCGGAAAGTCGTGTGGAATTTTTGGCTGTCCAATAAA
>JADGDH010000009.1:17997-34188 GCA_016745015.1 Colwellia sp. | reverse complement strand
TCTATCATCATGTTCAAACGACCCTCAAGGTAATAGGTCATATCTACCCAAGTTTCTAACTTAACACCTTGAGGTAACTCTTCTGCCTTTTTATCAATATAGGTATTTATCACTTGAGCAACATCCGTAATGCTTTGATTGTCAGCAGCACCAATAAAAAAGGTTACTGAATTTTTACCGTTAAACTTAGAGTATTGTAAGCCTTCTTCAAAACCATCAATAACGGTTGCAACATCACCTAATAGTATTTTAGTGCCATCTTCTAAGGTGATAAGTGGAATTTGTTCAAATTCATGTCCACGGTAGGCTTGGTTTTCAACACGTAAATTTATATAACCATTGGCAGCGCGGATTTGCCCTGCTGACATATTACGAGAAAAGCTACGTACTGCATTGGCAACATCTCTAAAGCTTAAACCGTATTCTCTAAGTTTGTCTTTGCTTACTTCAACAGAGATTTCATAACCTAAACCACTATAAAATTCAGAAATAGTAATTTTAGGTAATTGTTGAATTTGGTGATGAATTTTACGGCCTAGCTCTTTAAGTTCACCATTAGTTAAATCACCATATAAGCTAATATACATAACTTCTTGAGTAAACTTTTCTCGTTCAACTTTAATGCGTTCCATACCATCAGGAAAACTTGAAATTGAATCTATTGCTGACTTGACTTCTTCAAGTACAACTTGCGGATCATAATCAAGATCAACTTCAACCCAGCCATTAGAAAAGTTGCGGTTAGAATAAGTAATCACTCGCTTAAGACCTTGCACCGTTTTCAGCGCTTCCTCAATCTTTATGGTAATCCCTTCTTCAACTTCTTGTGGAGCAGCACCTGGGTATGGCGCAGCAAAAGATATCCAGTTAATTTTAACTTGCGGAAACATTTGTTTATCAATAGTTTGGATAGTTAAAAAACCACCAAGTAAAATAAACACCATTAGCAAATTAGCGGCTATCGAATTCCGCGCAAACCACGCAATAATACCCACATTGGTATCAATAGTTTCATCCACTTGCTTAATTCTATCTTCTTTAGTCGAGCTATTTTCAGAAAGAGAGCTCATATTTACTCTCCTTTATTTTCAGTATTAGCAACTTGAGTTTCAGTTTCGTCATCTAGCGCTTCATCTAGATTTTCACCCACACTATCTTGTTCTTTTACTTTATCACCCGCTATAGCCAACTTCATACCATCTACGGGATAATCTAAAGCAGAAACAATTAATTTATCACCATCAAGCAAACCATTAGAAACAATGACATCACCACCTTGCTGGCGAACAATATCAATCTCTGCATAGTGAAGCTTTGATTCATTATCTAAAATTGCGACACGATTATTAACAACTAAATATCGTGGTACGATACTCGCATTAGCAACTTCAACACCTAAAATTTTAGCTTGAACATAGGAGCCAAAACGCAATGGCGTGCCATTTTCTGCATTGCTATTGTTCAAATGGTAAGGATCTCTAATTTCTGCAACTAAATAACTCATGCGACTCTTGCTATCAATAACACCTTCACTTCTAGCAATATCAGCTTGCCACTGTATTTCCTTACCTGCGTATGTGCCTATCAAGTTAACTTTTGCCTGTTGACCTTGATCAATTAAAAACTGCAGCTGATTATCAGCAACGGGCAAACGAACTTCAGCCGTTGCGGTGCCGAGTAACTTGCCAATTTGGCTACCGGTGCTAACAAAAGAACCCAGTCCAATGGTTCTGCTATCGATCATGGCATCATAGGGGGCTTTTATTTCAGTACGTTGCAAGTTACGTTCAGCACGCAACACTGATGCTTGAGCTGATTTAACTCGAGCCAATTCTTGAGCAAGCTGTGGTTTACGTAAACTTAGCTCGGTAGGAGATGTATCAGTAATTAACTTCCACTCTCGTTCTGCCACTTTACCCTGAGCCACTTCTTTTTCTAACGCAGCACGTGCAGAAGCCATATTTGCTTGAGCATCAATTAATGCCGCATGGTAGTCATTAGGATCAATACGCGCTAACAGTTGGCCTTTTTTAACCAGACCACCGCGAACAAACGTATCACTTAGTTCTACAATTTCACCATTTACTTGCGCTACAATAGTTGTTTCGTATTTAGGTTTCACCACCCCATAAGAGCTTACTTCAAGTGCCATAGGCATTACTGAAATGTTTTCAACAGCAACAATAGGTGTGTTATCCATTTCAGGCTTTTCTTCTGGCGGCTTTTTCATACTAGAAAAGCCAACAAATGCAATAACCCCAGTAACTAAAATAGCAATAGGTATAATAATTTGTTTTTTACGAGCCACTGTTTTATTCCTCTTGAATTCAAGTTTTGAATCAATCTTATTTTCATAAACTGATGATTGAAGTCAATCACCACATTTTTTATGTGGTAAAGCATAACGAATATATCATCATGAAATACTACAAAGTTGTAACTGTGTATTTCAAGATGTGCGCCTATTTGTTAAAAAGGTAAAAAAAAACATACAATTTTATTTTTTATATATTAAAATCAATTGGATAGCGTGTTGATTTTAATAACTGCTTTTTATCGCAAATTACCATAGACTAAACGATTAAATATGCTTTTAGTTTATTTCACCATTTTTTAAACTTTTACAAAATTAAAGTTGGCATATTAGCCACTTATTTACCTCTGAATTAAAGTCATACCAAGGAGATACCATGTTCAATAAAATTAGTAACTTTTTTAATGCGTTGCTCGCTAATGAAAATAATAAAACAAGTGATGAACTCTCTTTAGAGATTTCTTGTGCCGTATTACTCTGTGAAGTGATGCGCGCAGATAGTGTTTTTACCGAAAAAGAACAAGATGAGCTAAGCGCTATTCTAGCTAAACAATTTAATTTAACTTCGCAAGAGGTTGAAGCTATTTTAGAGCAAGCTTTTGAATTAAGTGAAAATGCTAATGACTTTTATCAATTTACGTCTAAATTGAATCAATACTACTCTTTAGAAAGTAGAATAAAAATAGTAACTTTGTTATGGCAAGTAGCTTATGCTGATGGTGAATTAGCGAATATTGAAGAACATATAATTCGAAAAATTGCTGATTTACTTCATTTGCGACACAGTGAATATATAGCAACAAAAATTGCCGCCAAACAATTTCATAAACACTAAAATAATTAGTGAAGCGTATAAGAATCGGGTAAACTAGCACTTGAATTAATTCCCCTCTTAAAATGGCACTATCAATGACAAATTCAAACGAACAATCAACCGATCTTTCTAATGCTGAGGTAGGAAAATACAATACCCTCAATATTATTGCGGTAACTGATAACGGAGTTTACCTTGATGGTGGTGATTTAGGTGAAATTTTATTGCCTAATAGATTTGTGCCAAGTGACAGCCAAGTAGGAAAAAGTATTAAGGTTTTTATCTATGCTGACACTGCTGACAGACTTGTTGCGACTACCGAAAAACCTCTTGCTCAAGTGGGGGAGTTTGTTTCATTAAAAGTTGTGCAAGTAAATAAAATGGGAGCTTTTTTAGACTGGGGTTTACCGAAAGATTTATTAGTACCTTACAACCAACAACACACCACAATGGAAGAGGGAAAATACTATTTAGTGCGAGTTTACCTTGACCAACATACCGATCGCATTGCGGCATCAAGTAAGCTTGATAAATTTATTGATATTTGGCCAGCAGAATATCAACAAGGTGACAAAGTAAACTTGATTATTGGCGGGAAGACAGATTTAGGCTTTAAAGCCATAGTGAACGATTTGCATTGGGGTTTACTATATGACAATGAAATTTTTCAACCATTACGTATTGGTAAAAAAATTAATGGCTACATCAAACAAGTACGTGAAGATGGTCGCTTAGATCTCATTTTAACGCGTGGTTTTAAAAATAAAGTAAACAACTTCGCTGATAAATTACTCGATGCTTTACAAAAAAATGATGGCTTCCTCCCCTTACACGATAAAAGTGCGCCAGAGCTAATTCAAAGAACATTAGGAGTTAGCAAAAAAACCTTTAAAGCAACGGTTGGTAATTTATTGAAAAATGGAAAGTTGAGCATAGAAAAAGAAGGTATTAGGTTAAAGTAGCCGAACCATCAACTACCATACCCAAACGTTCTCAAAATTGTGAGCAAAAAACTATTTACTTATATGCTCAGAGTGTCAACCTCGAAAACCTTATTTAACATAGTTTAATTATCATTGCGCTAGGTCAGGCTTAATCGCTACTATTCGTGCAATAGATTGTTTATCATGACAATTATCGGTTGAATTTACAACGCCTTCAAAGCTATATAATATACTCCAATCATCAAACAATTCTACTAACTCTGACGGTTTTAATAGAAAGTCTGGATTTTTAGGTCTACCAAATTGTGCTTGCTGTTGTGTAAACGTTTCATAAATAATCATACCTCCAGGGGTTACCGCTGCTTTAATTTGTTCAAATAAAGGGCGATGTAAATAACGAAACACCATCACTGCAGCAAAAGATTTACCATTAAGAGGAATAGTGTTAGTTTGTTCAAAATCAACTAGCCAATACTGCGCGAGTCTTTGCTTGTCAGTACTCGCACTACTTAAGGATTGTTTAACCTGCTCAAGTGCTTCACCATTAACATCAGCAAAAGTAACAGGGATATCATTTTCAACTAAATAAAGACCATTTCGGCCACTGCCACAAGCAAGATCGAGTACTCTTCCTTGCTGTTCAGCGCTTAAGCGCCTTAATTGTTCTAAATATCCTCCTATAAGTGATGAATGATGCATGGAGAATAGCCTCTATTTAGTTTAAAGAGTTAACTTAACGTACTACTTTTAGAATATACCTAACAATTAAAAGCTACCACGAATACCAATACTGAAATTTCGTCCTGGTAATGGTGCGACATCTTTTAAAAATGATGAATGCACTTTAGCCACTTCATCCGTTAAGTTATTAGCTTTTACATAAAGCACCAAATCATTACCTATTCCGTCAATATAATAATTCATGTTCATATCAATCAAGCTATAGCTATCGGTTTTCGTTTCTAATGGTGCTATATCATTCTGTTCAAAGTAGTGATTCATACTCAGTTCACCATCATAAGTATTTCCCTGATATTGTAATGATGCACCAATTCGCATTGGTGGAATTCTAGGTAAATCTCCACCATCTGATAATTGTGCATTAATATAATCCCCAAATACACTTGCTTTTAAAGGACTCGAAATTTGATAAACAAACTCAGCCTCGACACCATACATATCAACATCATCTTGTTGATAAACTAAAATAGGCAATCCTTCATCGTGTTCATCGTGTTCATCGTGATGATCATGATCACCCTCAAAAAACAGCCCTGTATTTTGTTGATAATAATAATCCGTAACATGATTATAAAAAGCACTCATCACAAAGCCAAAGTCACCTTCAAATTTTCGCCAAGTTAAATCAAGACTGTACGAAGTTTCAAGATCAGGATCATGCGGTGATAGCCCTACATGTATTTCATCTCCCTCTTCCTCAAGTTCATACATTGCACCTACTTCAAAGGTACGAGTACCAATATGGGGGCCAAATGAAAACAACTCTGCCGCTGAAGGTGCTCGCTGAGATAATGCTACCGATAAGCCAATATTATAACCAGGTTGATAATTCCAAACTAATCCTGTTGAAACACTAAAAGGGTTAAATTTTTGTTGGTCGAATAAAACACTTTCATGCTCATGGTCATGGTCATAAACAGAAAGATCAATAACTCCATCTTGTACATCAATAGTGACTTGCTCAACTCTAGCGCCAAGCTGCAATAATACATTATCAAAATGTTTTTCTTCTAACCAAGCAATTGCAAAACTGTTAGTGTTTGATGGTGGAGTAAAGGCTTCTTCACCTACCGCTTTAAAATCTGAGTCTTTATAATGAAGCGTCCATGCACCTTGCCAACCGCTATATTCTTGATGATACAGGTCTATTTTCACCTCAGTACTTTTATTAGTGAAAGTTGTGCCAACCAATCCTTCTTCAATTTCTTGGTGCTGATAATCTGTATAGGCAAATTTAGCGGCTAATTGTTTGATAAAATGTTGATCAAAATTTACTTCACTTAATAATTGTAATCTATCTTGCTGCATTTCAGCTTGCGTGCCTTCTTCATGTTCCTCATGCTCTCCTTCCTCTTCATGTTCTTCTTCATGGTGAGCGTGACCTGGAATACCGTAGTCACGACTCATGGTACCATATGAAAAACCAACAAAGCCTTGCTCAAACAAATAACTTGAGCCTAATGTAAAACCATGCGACTTTGAAGCTGAGTTTGCTAAATGACTACTTGACTCTTCGTGCTCTTCTTCATGTCCTTCTTCATGTTCTTCTTCGTGTTCTTCTTCATGGGCATGAGCATCAAAGTCACTAGGTAATTTGTAATCACCTGCATCACGCCAAAAGCCATCTAAATGCACGGCAAAATTATCATTACCATTTTGTAACGAAAAGGAACCCTGATTTTCATCTGATACATCATTATACTGCAACAACCATTCAGCAATCATATCGCTTGATGTAGGTATTCGATTATCAACCACATTAACGACCCCGCCTATAGCACCACTACCATAAAATAAAGTAGCAGGACCACGTAACACTTCAATTTGCGTTGCCGTACTCGTTTCTATTGATACCGCATGATCAGCACCAACACGTGAAGCATCACCTGCATCTAAACCATTTTGGGTGATTAAAACCCTTGGACCATCTAAGCCGCGAATAATCGGGCTACTTGTTACCGAGCCATAAAAATTCGAATGTACGCCTACTTCATTCTTTAAAGTTTCTCCTAATGTTGAAGCTTGCTTCAGCTTTAAATCATCACCTGAAATAACATTCACTGGTAAAGCAGATTCAATAGTGGATGAATGCAATGGTGTCGCATAAACATCTATCACTTCCATTACAGAAGGAGATAATTGAATGACAACACCTGAAATATCATCCTGCTTAAGTAAAATATATTGATTATTATGTGCATAATTCTTGGCACTAGTATGCAGTTCAATACTGCCTGTATTTAACCCTGAAACAGTGAAAATTCCTTGCTCATTTGTTGTGATGGCCTGATCTGTACCATTGACATTTACAATAGCTGAGCTAACAGCTTTACCTTGGTGATCGATCACTTTTCCTGAAATTTTTTGTGCTAATGTTGCCGAGCTAAAACTAATCGCTGTTGCTAGAGTGCTTAATGTAAAAGTAGCCAAAGCCTTCTTTGACAATAAAGAATTTTTAAACATGTGTGTGTTCCAATAAAAGAGTTAATTGTTCGCTCTCTCTTAAAAAATTTAAAGAGATAATTGAGTGTAGCGATAAAAACGATTTACTGAACTACAGGTGGTGCTCTTAACTGGGGTTGAACAAAGCTATTTACCTTAAATTGAGCGATTACAGCTTTATTGGGAGTAACACTATAACTGGGAATAAATACAGTTTGAACTTGTGGTAATTCTGGTGCTGCATCTAACCCTTGATGACATATATAACATTCTTGCGATTCAGCATTAATAGGTTGAATTGCTATATGACTTGCATGGGCAACGGTAGAAATAAAAAAAACAAACAAAAAAACTATAAGTGCCAAAGCATTCATAGTTGCTAATGTTTTGAATTCTTTTTTGTTTGCTTGAGAAAAGCTTAACTGAGAAAATAACGTCATATTAACTGTGATAATATAACACTATTATTATACCCACAAGCTAAAATTCAAGGTTATATTTCGAAACTATAACTTAAGGCTACAACTCAAAATAATCACTAAACACTTTATAAAGCTCAGTTCCTTGATTAACACTAGCAGAAGCAAAATGTAAAATAGGAATCACTTGTCTATCAAGACAAATATTATGCAACGGATTGCCATCACCACTTTCATTACCACAGTAATTATCCATGCGTAAAATACGCGCTAAAGGTTCACCTGCTGGCAGAGGCTTACCAAATTCAGCTAAATAATCCACCATACCACCCATAGGTGAATATAAAGCTTTATAGTCTTTAAGATAACAACCATAACGTGTCATTTTTTGCGGCTGATAATCTTTTTTCTGAGAGTCAATAACACCTTTATATTGTAAATAGCTTAAAATCCCCAAAGCATCTTGATGGGCAACATCTAAGTCAATTTGCTCTTGAGAGCCAAGCTCAACAGTAAAACTTTCTTTGGCAAAAGCACCTTCACCCATAACAAAATTTCGGTTTAAGTTTTTATAAGCTTGTTGCAAACTCCACCAAGGACAGAAGGTAGATTCATCCATTGCACCATCAAAATCATTTGGAATAAAAATAGTATGAGGAATGTCAAAAAAGTTAGCGCTCGCCTTAGCATATTCAGGACAATATAAATGTTTACTAGAAATTGGCCCTGTGTGTAAGTCAAGCACTAAATCTGCTTTGTGTGCCATACGCTGTAATTGATAAGCTATACGCTGACCTGTCGTTATCCCCCAAATATTATGATCTAATTTTTGCTCAATTTGATCTAATAATAATTGTTGGAAATTAGCACTTACTTCTTCTTCACAAGCATCAATGTTTTGTTGAGCAAAAGACGTTATAACAGCTTCATCGAAGTGATACATACGGTTCCAGTTAACACCCGTGATAGGATCAAAACGACCTAATGTATATTCCCCATTTTTATGATTACAAGCAACGGGGTTAGCATAAGGTACTAACGTGATATTACTTTGAATATCACAATTTTTTAACAATTCAAGTAACTGAAAAATAACCGCATTACCTTGCACTTCAGCACCATGCATATTTGCTTGAATATACACATTGGGCGCAGTATTATTTTTCGGTTTATATGAATACACTGGCACTGTTAATTTTGCACCACTAGCCATTTCACCAACATGCATAATATGCTTTTTAAAAATATTCATCGTTTATCTCTATTATCTTAAATTCAGCTATTAATAAAGGCTGCTACATTAAACAAAATCTTCTATGCTAGATATGTACTCGCTGGCTTTGCAGCTCTCACTTCAATCAATTTTTTATTTTGAATAACATATTCTGCTGCCAGTTGATGACATAAGAAAAATGGCATACTTTCGGTAAACCCATAAGCGCCACAATAACCAAAAACTAGCTCATCACCCACCTTAGTGTCCTTTGGCAAAGGTAAGCACCCCAGCTTATCCATGCTAGTACATAATGGCCCATGAATATCAAAATTTTCCTTTTGTTCATTTGATTGGCGAAGCAAAGTGACAGGAAAAGGCTGTTCTGTTATTGCAGGGCGAATTATATGATTAATACCTGCCGCCAAAACTAATTGCTCTTGGTTATAATTCATTTTTCTATCAACAACGGGCACAACATAATAGCCACATTCAGCCACCGCAAAACGGCCAAGCTCAAGCCATAATTCTTCAACACCTGCTTGCACTTTAATATCCGCTAAATCAGCAATAATTTGTGGCCATGACAATTTCTTACCTTCATTCAGGTAATCAATTCCTAAGCCACCACCCAAATCAAGAACTTTTAAATCCATGCCAATATCAACAGCAAGCTTCGTTAATGGAGCAACCATTTTCCCCCAGAGAGAATACATTTTTTCATTACTGAGCATGTTACCCCATTGAAAAATATGCAAACCACAAATATTCAAGTGTGGATAATCGTTAACTTGTATGTGTTTCCATTCTTGTACTGACAAGCCAAAAGGCGTTAGGCTATTACCGCCTAAAGGATTTTTTTCACCATCAGGCCATTGCAATTGCACCCGTAGCAATACGATTGGTTTTTGCAAATCATTGTCAACTAGTTCCCTTTCTGTAATAACTTCATTAAGCCAATTCAGTTGGTTTAAACTTTCTACTACAAAAGTACGTACTCCTTTTTTAACAAAAGCTTCAAGCTGCTTTTTCGATTTAGCAGGCCCTGTATTGAGTATGCGTTCGGGATCAATACCTTGTGCTAAAACTTGATCTAACTCACCAGAGCTTGCAACATCAAAATCAAACCCCTCACTGTCAAGAGTCTGAATTATTGTTGATAACGGATTAGCTTTTACCGCAAACCAAAGTTTAATAACATCTTGTTGCTGTAACTGGGCAAGATGTTTTTTTAACGCATCAAGTTGATAAACAAAATAACCTTGCTCATCTTCTGGAGATTCATGCTTAAGTAAAGTGCGTTCAATACTGGTGTCAAACCAAGTGGGTTTAGTCATCATAATTATCTTAATATTGACTCAAGTTCAAGTGAAGCGTCACTTTGCTCATCACGATATTTAACAATTAACGCACAAGCCATACTCAAGCCCTGTGCTTGCGCCCACTCGCCTTTCACTGGGCGAGTTCCGGGCACAACAACAGCACGTTCTGGAATTTCAGCACCTTTTTCGCGCATTACTTGGTTAACACAATCATACACAGGTACTGATTTAGATAATGAAACACCTGGCGCTAAAACAGCACCTTTTTTTACTACTATACCTTCAACAATAACAACGCCAGCACTTAAGAAAGCATCGTCTTCAATAATCACTGGGCTAGCACCAACTGGCTCTAATACACCGCCAATTTGTACCGCTGCGCTAACATGCACATTTTTACCTACTTGAGCACATGAACCAATTAGGGCATGACTATCAACCATAGTACCGCTATCAACATATGCGCCAACATTAATGTAAGCTGGTGGCATAATAATAACGCCTTCAGCAACATAAGCACCGGCACGTACTGATGAACCACCTGGTACTAAACGTACACCATCTTCAGGTGTAAATTGTCGAGCGGGTAAATTATCTTTATCAACAAAGCCTTGGTAGTTGCCATCAAAGCTTATATTTTTACCTGCTTTAAATGCAGACAAAATACCTTGTTTTACTTCAACATTGGCGTGCCAATTACCATTTTCATCTTGATTAGCTGCACGTAATGCACCCGTTTCTAACTGTGCTATAACATCTTGCCAGTTCATGCGATATTCCTATTTTCAACTGTATTTATAAAAGAAGATTGATCAGCTTGCGCTAACCATAGATTAATTTTTTCATCAAAAGCCAATAACTCAGAGCTATCGGCTAATTCAAGGTGTGTTAATGGTGCGCGTAATATGGAAGTTTGGATTACGTGCTGTTGTTGCATTAACACTTTTACTGGAATAGGGTTAGCTACGCAAAAAAGTGCGTCTACTGCTTGATTCCATAAAGGGAACATATTGGTTGTTTGCCCTGCTAAACATAACTGCACATATGTTTGAGTTGCTTGTGGCCATGCATTAGCGCACACAGAGACTAAACCTTTAGCACCTGCTGGTACTAAATACGGTATCATGGCATCTTCACCACTGTATAATTCAATATTCGGACATGACTCACGATATGCTAAGAATTTATTGAGATCGCCACTAGCCTCTTTCATCGCCCAACAATTAGGATGATCTTGTAAGTTTTGTACTGTCGCAATTGGAATTTCTACACCGCTGCGAGAAGGCACGTTGTAAAGCATGCATGGGTATTTCGCTGCATCTAGCAACGTTGTAAACCATTGAGTTTGACCAACCACACCTGGTTTTGCATAAAGTGGTGTACCAAGCAGAAAACTATCAATATTTAACTCATTGCAACGCTGAATCCAATTAACTTGCTCTGGTAAGTTGTAACCACCCACAGCAACCATTAACGGTACATTAAGCTGTAAATCACAAACAAACTCAACAATACTTAACTGCTCATCACTTGTTAGGGCTAACCCTTCACCCGTGCTGCCAAGTAACAATAAGGCGTTACCTGCTTGCGCTTGAACTATTGCTATTTTTTTTAAGCTATTAAAGTCAATTTGATTATTTTCAAGAAAAGGCGTTATTAATGCTGTCCATAAAGGAAAAGCCTCAACGCTTTTGACACCAATAAATTGGGAATTTATGTTATTAGATAATGTGTTATTCATTGCTCTCGAACTCATCGTTACTGCTATTAGCAGGTTAGTTCGGAGAACTTGTAGGCATTCACATTAAGCCGAAAATATACCTTAGTCGTTATTAGGTATTACTGGCTTTTATGCAAAGGCCAGAAGCTCTCCACTCAATTATTAACTTAGCCGAACTAAGTTACTAACAGTGACAGTCGTTGGGATTCAGCCCAAACGACCGATAAATACTTCATCAAATAAGTAGTTATCTCGGCGTTAATCCCCCTCATTATCATCAAAGTTTGATCTTTGTGTGATATGTTCACTAATTAATAAACAAAATCACAATGATAACTACCTGGTTAACGCTCCTCTTCTGGCCCCTTCCCCTATGTTATCGATGATTTAATTAGAACATCAATCACATAGAGTAGACTTTGGATTACAAAACACAAAGTCAGAATTAGGGACGGCGCTATTTAAGCATTTTTAGCACTTTTATGTCAATATAGAAAAATTCTAATTGTTGATTAAAGTGCGAATAACGTAGAATACTATCTTCTATCTTATTCATAGCTATTCTCTTTATGTCAACACCAAACATCAGCCAAGTATTATTGCGCAATATCGAACTATTATCTGCCAACACACCGCTATTTATTAATTTAATGGCAGATGACTTTATTGAAAACTATTTAGCTGATTATCCAGATGCTAAAATAAATTGCTACAACACCAATTTCATTGATTATCTTGCTATTAAAAACAAACACAAGACTAAAGTGATATCGAGTTTTACAAGTGAATATATAAGTGACATAAAACATGATCTAGTAATCATTAACTTTCCTAAAAGTAAAGATGAGCTTGCCTTCACGCTTGCGATGATAGCCCCTTACTTACTTAACGATGCCAAAATAATTTTAGTGGGTGAGAAAAAAGGAGGCGTGCAATCGAGTCCAAAACTAACGCAACATTTCCTACTTAATTGCCAAAAAATAGATGCTGCCCGTCATTGTTTAGTTTTTGCTGGGTTAGTCAATAATGAAAAGCTATGCGACCCCTTCAATATTGATGATTGGTTTAAAAATTACCAAATTACTGTCGATAATATAGAGCTAACAATAGCTTCATTACCGGGCGTTTTCAGTCAAAAAAAACTTGATGTGGGTACTGCTTTATTATTAGCCAACATACCCAAAACTATGCAGGGAAAAGTATTAGATTTTGGTTGTGGTGCAGGCGTTATTAGCTGCTTTATTGGTAAAAAATTTCCTAACACTCAATTATCGTTACTTGATGTCAGTGCTTTAGCAATCACTTCAGCGAAAAAAACACTCGCGCTTAATCATTTATCAGGTGATGTTTTTGCTTCGAATAGCCTATCTAACGTAACTCAAAAATATCAACACATTGTTTCTAACCCGCCTTTTCACCAAGGAACAAAAACCAGTTACCAAGCAAGCGAAGACTTTTTAAAAGGCATTAAGCTTCATATTAGCCCTAGAGGAAATATCACTATAGTGGCCAATAGCTTTTTACAGTATTTACCCATAATGCAACAACATATTGGCAAAACAAAAAATTTAACTAGCAAACAAGGTTTTAGTATTTATTACAGCCAAACAAATTAATGTTTAGTGTCAGAGCAATAAAACACAGCAATACACCCAATCTAATTGTTATTTAATTCATACTTAGTTACCATGGTTAACAAGATGTTAAATATATTCTCAATATGAATATGATTAAAAGTTTTAATTAAAAAGTCACATTCATATTTCGCTTAAGCATAGCTATAAAAATAACGGAAATAGCATGGATAATTATCAAATCCTTATTGTAGAAGATGAAGATGTTACTCGCTTTAACCTGCGTAATTTATTTGAAGCCGAAGGTTATAACGTTTTTGAAGCTATTGATGGAGAATCTATGGCCACAATGCTTGGTCAACACGACATTAACCTAGTAATAATGGACATTAACCTGCCTGGGAAAAATGGCTTATTACTTGGCCGAGAATTGGCAAGCAACAAAAGTTTAGGCCTGATTTTTCTAACAGGACGTGACAGCGATATTGATAAAATTTTAGGGCTAGAAATCGGTGCTGATGATTATTTAACTAAGCCATTTAACCCTAGAGAGTTAACTATCAGAGCTAGGAATATTCTCAGTCGAATAGGTAAAAATCATACTGAAATTGAACCTGCGCAAACCGTTATAAGCTTCAATGGGTGGACATTAAATGGCAACTCACGAGAAATGACGAGCCCGAGCGGTGATATTATCCCTATTCCTCGTGGTGAATATAGAGCATTACGTTTATTGATTAAAAATGAAGGTAGTATCGTTTCAAGACAAGAATTAATCAAAGAAATGACTGGTCGTGATTTGCGTAGCAATGATAGAACCGTTGACGTCACCATAAGAAGACTTCGCAAACACTTTGAATCAAATGCTGACACAGCAGAGTTAATCAATACTATTCATGGCGAAGGATACCGTTTTGTGGGTAGGGCTGAGTAAGTTACTATTAAACAACTAATAACTCTCTAGCCAATCATTAAAACAAGCCATAGCCTGCTTGTTATGAATTTGAAGCTCAACTAGCTGATGAGTTTTACCTTTTATATCTTCTGTTGTTTTTTCCATTAATTTTAAACGTGAATGTAAAGATCTTAAGCCTACACTGCCCGCAGCACCTTTCATTTTATGACAATGTTCTTGCCACAATTGCGTGTTATCACAATGTAACGAGCTTTCAATATCCCGAAGGTATATAACTACCTGCTGGCTATATAAAACAAACATTTTCTTAACAATTTCATAGCCTAAACTTTGCATGTAACCATCAAGAAGTTCATTGTCAAGTTGAATTGATTCATTATTTACATTCATAAAATAACCTTTATTAGATTTCTATCAACAAGCCAGTTTACTAATTTTTCACCTTAGCACCAATATATTAGATCAATTTATATTATTTGTATAAGCTACTTTCAGCTTTATTTTCAAGTAGTATGGGTATTAAAAATAAGATAGAATGTGCGCCCATGAATTTACTTGTTGTGCGGTTTCTTAGCTATCATCGCACGGCCCTAGTTAAGTAACTATAGCTTAAAGCGGAATGATAATGACGACAACGATGCCTGATATTGCCAACCATACCACAGCCCAAACAGAGGGAACACTTGACTGGGTTGGCATGAGTAACATAGAAATGCCAATAATGGTCGCCTCAAAAGGTGAAAACGAGCGCATGGTTTCAGCGCATGTAGATGCCTTTGTAAACCTAAAAGAAGCACAGGCTAAGGGCATTCATATGTCACGCCTATATTTACTTCTTGATGAATTATCAACAAATAATGTACTAAACTACCAAAGCTTAGTTAGCTTACTTGATGGATTTATTAGTAGCCATAGCGATTTAAGTGATCAGGCAAAAGTTGTTTTTAGCTTTGAATATCATCTAAGAAGAAAATCGCTAGTTAGTGGAAAAGAAGGCTGGAAAGCTTATCCTATAATATTAACAGGTCATTTTAATCAGGGAAAACTAGCGATTGAAATGGCTATTGACGTACGTTATTCATCAACTTGCCCTTGCTCTGCAGCGTTAGCTCGGCAGTTAATTCAACAAGCATTCCAGCAAAAATTTGACGCCAAAAACCTTGATTTAGATACTATATATGAATGGCTCGGCACAACAGAAGGTATTGTTGCTACACCACACTCTCAACGTTCTGTTGCCGAAGTAAAAGTAAAACTTAACAATAATGTTAACGACTTTCCTATTACAGATTTAGTTGACTTAATTGAAAGCTCTTTACAAACCCCCGTTCAAGCTGCGGTTAAACGTGAAGATGAACAAGAATTTGCTCGTCTTAATGGACAGAATCTTATGTTTTGTGAAGATGCCGCTCGTCGCTTACAATACAGCATGAATCAAGCTCAGGAGTATGATGATTTCTGGTTGAAAATAAATCACCTTGAGTCATTACATGCTCATGATGCAGTAAGTGTCACAACCAAAGGCATAAATGACGGTTATCAGCCTTAAACTGCACAAGCATAGCGATAAAGTTTGCAAAGGAACTAACTTTATCGATTGACACTCTTTATTTCAAAAAATCCTCTACAATAGCGTGAAGATTTTTTTATAAAGAAAAGAATACGTTATGTGAATGAATATTTCCAATGATAATATTCATTCACATAAACACGTAGGTACAAGAATAGTGCCTTTACTTTTTTACTTCATTACTAATAGCTTTTAATAATGA
>JADGDH010000009.1:5290-17897 GCA_016745015.1 Colwellia sp. | reverse complement strand
AGCTTTTAATAATGATTTATCTCAATATATATTCAAATATTCTGCATGTATATACACAAAATGATTGACTCAGAGGCGTTTTGCGGTTAATTTTGCCGCCCGCTTAAAATGATGACTTTCATTAACGATACTAGAGGTAATAAATACCTAGTAGAAGTTTAGCGTTTAGTGTTCAAAAATTCAAAATAATAACCTGAAGGATCAGTTACATATAATTTGAACATTATAAATAGTTGACTTAATTAGCAAGTTTAAATTAGCTAATAGAAATAACCTGATGAAATAGGAATAAGCAATGAATGATATGAGCAAAAAATCCCAAGGTCTTTATCGCGCTGAGTTTGAGCATGACAGCTGCGGCATTGGTTTTGTCGCCAACCTAAAGGGTAAAAAATCTCACGATATTATTGAAAATGCACTCACTATGTTGAGTTGTATGGAGCACCGTGGCGGTACTGGTTTTGATGTCAAAAGTGGTGACGGTGCAGGTATTCTTATTCAAATTCCTCATGAGTTTTTACGTCAAGAAACAGCATCACTTGGTTTTAGTTTACCAAACGCTGGTGATTATGGCGTTGGTATGATTTTTTTCCCACCTGTTAAAGAACAGGGTGAAGCGTGTCGCGATATTTTAAACCAAAACATTATTGAGTTAGGCTTAACCTTACTAGGTTATCGTGAAGTTCCAGGTGATAACTCAATGTTAGGTGCTGCTTCATTTGAAACAGAACCAAATATTGAACAAGTATTTATTGCAAAACCTGCAGAATTGACCGCACAAGAGTTTGAACGCAAATTGTTTGTACTGCGTAAATACACATCTCATAAGATCAATGCCAGTATTGCTACAGAGCGTGATGAGTTTTACGTAACCTCAATGTCATCAACAAAAATTGTTTATAAAGGGCAATTTACTACGGAGCAAGTTCGTCAATATTATCTTGATCTTCAAGACGAGCGTACTATCTCTGGCATGGCAATGTTCCATTCTCGCTTCTCAACGAATACTTTCCCAGCATGGCGTCGTGCTCAACCATTTCGTTATATCGCCCATAATGGTGAAATAAACACTGTTCGCGGTAACATTAACTGGATGAATGCTCGTGAAGCATTATTCAAATCAGTTAACTTTAGCGATGCTGAATTGAAAATGTTAAATCCGATTTGTAATAAAGACAATTCAGATTCTGCCAACCTTGATATGGCCATTGAATTATTAGTCTTAAGTGGACGTTCGCTAGCACAAGTCATGATGATGATGGTGCCAGAAGCGTGGCAAACTCAAACTGATATGGATGAAACTAGAAAAGCATTTTATGAATACTATGCTTGCATAATGGAGCCATGGGATGGCCCAGCTTCATTATCGTTTACTGATGGTAATATTATTGGTGCAACACTTGACCGCAACGGTTTACGCCCTTCTCGTTATTTATTAACAGAAGATGGTACGTTAGTGATGGGCTCTGAAACAGGCACTTTGTGTATTGATCAAGGTACTGTTGTTGAAAAAGGTCGTTTACAACCGGGTAAAATTTTCATTGCTGATTTAGAGCAAGGTCGCATCATCAGTGATGATGAAGTAAAAGCACAAGTCAGCTCTGCTCAACCTTACGGAAAATGGTTAACAAAAAACAAAATTGAGTTAGACCAGCTACCAGTTCCTACGGCTTCTATTGCTCAGCCGCCATTAGCTGAACTTCGTAAAATGCAAAAAGCCTTTGGTTATACCAATGAGGATCTTAATTTAGTACTTGCTGGTATGGTTGGCACGTCAAAAGAACCACTTGGCGCTATGGGTACAGATACGCCATTGGCAATCTTATCAAACCGCCCTCAACAGTTATCGCATTATTTTAAACAATTGTTTGCTCAAGTGACTAACCCACCAATCGATCCTATTCGCGAAGAATTAGTCATGTCATTGCGTGGTTATATCGGTAGATCTCTAAACTTATTAGAAGAGACAGCGGGACATTGTCATAAAGTTGAAATTGATCAACCCATTTTAACAAATGAACAACTACGCAAGTTACAACATATTGATAATGATCATTTGCAATCAAAAACTATTAGTATCACTTTTAAAGCAAGCGGCGGCGCTGGTGCACTTAAAAAAGCACTCGATCGGATTTGTTTATATGCTAAAGATGCAGTTGAAGATGATTATGAAATACTCATACTAAGTGATCGCGACGTTGATAGTGACCATGTTGCTATACCATCAATATTAGCAACAGCTGCTGTCCATCATTATTTAATTCGTGAAAAATTACGTTCTTCTGCCGATATCATTTTAGAGTCTGCTGACATCCGTGAAACGCATCATTTTGCTACTGTAATTGGTTATGGTGCAGCTGCAATAAACCCATATTTAGCGCTAGAAAGTATATTTGCTCTACGTGATGAAGGCGTACTTGATAACACACTGTCTGATCAGCAAATAACAGATAAATACATCAAAGCGGTAGGTAGCGGTTTATTGAAAACCTTTTCTAAGATGGGTATTTCTACGTTACAGTCATATTTAGGTGCACAAATATTCGAAGCTTTAGGTATCAACTCTGAAGTTATTGAGCAGTACTTTACTGGAACAGTAAGTCGTATTGAAGGCTTAAGTCTTGATCAAATAGCTGAAGAAGCATTGCTTCGCCATCGTGAAGGTTTCCCTGAAGCGAGTCGTATAGCAATTGAAAACTTATTACCAACTGGTGGTGAATATTCATGGCGTAATGATGGCGAACGTCATCTGTTTAGCCCAACGGTTATCCGTTTGCTACAGCATTCAACAGCAAGTAACAACACTAACCAATTTAAAGAATATGCTAAAACTGTAGATGAACAGAGTAAAGAAGCATTCACATTGCGTGGTTTACTTGAATTTACTAGCGACCGCACTTCAATTCCATTGAGTGAAGTTGAACCGATTGAAAATATTTTTAAACGTTTCGCTTCAGGTGCTATGTCGTTCGGTTCTATTTCGTGGGAAGCACACACTACCCTAGCGATTGCAATGAACCGTATAGGCGGTAAGAGCAACAGCGGTGAAGGCGGTGAAGACCCTATTCGCTTTACCCCGATGGAAAATGGCGATTCGATGAACTCGAGAATCAAGCAAGTTGCTTCTGGTCGTTTTGGTGTTACTAGTCATTACCTAGCCAATGCCGATGAACTACAAATAAAAATGGCGCAAGGCGCAAAACCAGGTGAAGGTGGCCAGTTACCAGGTGATAAAGTTGATGCTTGGATTGGTAAAACACGTGGTTCAACACCGGGTGTTGGCTTAATTTCGCCACCACCACATCATGATATTTATTCTATTGAAGATTTATCTCAGTTGATATTTGACCTTAAAAACGCTAACCGCGATGCACGAATTAACGTTAAATTAGTGTCAGAAGCAGGCGTTGGTACTGTCGCCTCAGGTGTAACTAAAGCTTATGCTGATGTTGTACTTATTGCAGGTCATGATGGCGGTACTGGTGCTTCACCACTCAGCTCTATCAAACACACAGGTTTACCATGGGAACTTGGTCTAGCCGAAACCCACCAAACGTTAGTGCGTAATAAATTACGTAGCCGTATTACAGTACAAACTGATGGTCAGCTTAAAACACCACGTGATTTAGCTATAGCGACGTTACTTGGTGCAGAAGAATACGGTATGGCTACAACAGCATTGGTTGTTGAAGGCTGTATCATGATGCGTAAATGTCATTTAAATACTTGCCCGGTGGGTATTGCTACACAAGATAAAGAATTACGTGACCGTTTCACTGGGCGTGCTGATATTTTAGTTAATTTCTTTACTATGATGGCAGAAGGTTTACGTGAAATTATGGCTGAGCTAGGCTTTAGAAGTATTGATGAAATGGTTGGCCAAACTCAATGTCTTAAACAACTTGATAATGTTGACCATTGGAAATATAGCGGCGTTGATTTAAAACCACTACTTCATAAAGAAGAAGGTGACACAGAGCAGACACTTCATCAGTCTATTGATCAAAAACATTTAATTCACGACATAGTGGATCGAGCAATGATTAAAGATGCACAAGCGGCGTTAGAAAATCAACAAAACGTTGAACTTGAATATAATGTTATTAATACCGACCGTACTATTGGTGCGATGATTTCTAATGAAATCTCTAAAAAGTATCAAGCTGAAGGCTTACCTGAAAATACTATCAAAGTTAAATTTAATGGCTCAGCAGGTCAAAGTTTTGGTTGTTTCTCAGCTAAAGGTTTACGTTTTGAGCTTGAAGGCGATGCTAACGATTACTTCGGCAAAGGTCTATCTGGCGCTAACTTAGTGGTATACCCAAGTAAACAAGCGAAGTTCGAAGCAAGTGAAAACATTTTAATTGGTAACGTTGCTTTCTTTGGAGCAACTGCTGGTACAGCGTTTATCCGTGGTATTGCAGGTGAACGTTTCTGTGTTCGTAACTCGGGTGCAACAGCTGTTGTTGAAGGGGTTGGTGATCATGGTTGTGAATACATGACTGGTGGTAAAGCAGTTATATTAGGTACTACAGGCAGAAACTTTGCTGCGGGTATGTCTGGTGGTATTGCTTATGTACTTGATACTAATAATGACTTTGCCCCAAAATGCAACATGGAAATGGTAGCACTAGAAACTGTTGATACTGAAGAAGAGAGTCTTGAATTAAAAGCATTAATTACTCAACATTTAGAAGCAACAGGTTCAGATGTCGCTAATGAACTACTAAGTAACTGGGAAAACGGCGTTAAACGCTTTGTTAAGGTAATGCCAGTTGATTACAAACGCATGCAAGGTTACATGAATGATGCACGTAAGAGTGGGAAGCATAAGTCTGAATATGACATTGCGGTTGAAGCATTCGATATACATTTAAACAACATAGCTAGCGCAAAAGCTTAAGCTGCCAAGGAGAATATATTATGGGAAATCCAACAGGGTTTATCAACGTAGGTCGTGCCTTGCCAACTGAACGAAACGCAGGTGAACGTTTAATTGACTGGCTTGAAGTATATGAAGAAATACCACAAAAAGATGTAGAGCAACAAGCTTCTCGCTGTATGGATTGTGGTGTACCATTTTGCCAATCGGCAAAGTCAGAATTTGCGCCTGCAGTTGCGGGCTGCCCAGTTAACAATGTTATTCCTGAATGGAATGACTTGATTTACAGAGGTCGCTGGAAAGATGCTATAGCGTTATTACATAAAACCAATAACTTCCCTGAGTTTACAGGACGTGTATGTCCAGCACCTTGTGAAGGTGCTTGTGTACTCGGTATCAATGCTGATCCAGTTACTATTAAGTTACATGAAAAAGAAATTATTGATCACGCTTTTAAGAAAGGTTGGGTAGTAGCTCAGCCACCAAGTGCTCGCACAGGTAAAAATGTAGCTGTAATTGGCTCTGGCCCTGCTGGTCTTGCCGCTGCTGCACAGCTTAATAAAGCTGGTCATATGGTTACCGTGTATGAACGTGCTGATCGTATTGGCGGATTGTTAATGTACGGCATTCCCAACATGAAGTTGCAAAAAGAATTAGTGCAGCGCCGCGTTGATATTTTAGCAGAAGAAGGTATTGTTTTTGTTACTAGCACCGAAGTAGGTAAAGACATTAGTGTTGAACAACTTGAAAGTGATTTTGATGCAGTAGTACTGTGCATTGGCGCAACAGTGCCACGCGATTTACCTGTTGAAGGACGCGAACTTAACGGTGTTCACTTCGCTATGGATTTCCTAAAAGCGAATACTAAGAGCTTGCTCGATAGCGAACATAAAGATGGTCAGTACATTAATGCTAATGGCAAAAATGTCGTCGTCATTGGTGGTGGTGATACAGGTACTGATTGTATTGGTACTTCGTTACGCCATCAATGTAAAAATGCAATTCAGCTAGAAATCATGCCTCGTCCACCAGAAAAACGTGAAGAAGCTAACAATCCTTGGCCACAATGGCCAAAGCGTTTGTTGGTTGATTATGGTCAAAAAGAAGCGATTGAAATTCAAGGTCAAGACCCACGTCAATATTTAGTGATGACTAAAAAAATTGAAAGTGACGAGCAAGGTAATGTTAAAGCAGTTCATACTGTTGATATTACTTGGGAGCGTAACGATAAAGGACAAATGTTCCCGCAAGAAGTTGCTGGTAGTGAAAAAGTACTTCCTGCTGATATAGTACTTATTGCCATGGGTTTTATGGGCCCTGAAGGTGGATTAATTGAGCAGTTTGGTATTGAGCAAGATAATCGCTCTAACATTGCTGCAGAATACGATAAGTTTGCTACTAGCAAACCAGGCATATTTGCTGCCGGCGATGGTCGCCGTGGTCAAAGCTTAATTGTGTGGGCAATTGATGAAGGTCGTCGTTGTGCGCGTGAAGTTGACAGTTATTTAATGGGTAAGAGCTACTTACCTTAATAAAACCTGATCAAGCTCAATCAACTCTAATAAAACCCCGCCGTATTTATAACGGCGGGCTTAAATTAATAAACATACCAACAACCAACCCATCACTAATCACTAACAAGTTCAAAAGCATTCCTTATTAAAAACTATCTATATTTCCACAAGATAAAATTAAACGGAAAATATAATTAAAACAGACAATTACAACTTTCAATAAAATATTATAAATTCCCTTCTTAAAATAATGTTAAAAGATTATGAGCAAATGCTCTATTTTTATTGATTTCCCCCCTGTGAATTAGTAATGTAAATAGCCCCTCTTGGATAAAAACGAGGTAGTAGAACTCTTTTTTCATACCTTTTTTAATTCTGTTTACCAGGTGACTTTTTTTATTAGGAGACACTTTTTTGGAGACAATTATGCAGCTTTACGATCATGCCGTTCAACGCGAAAATTGTGGTTTTGGCTTAATAGCCCATCAACATGGTGAAACCAGCCATAAACTTATTAAAACCGCTATTTCAGCACTTGATCGTATGCAACATCGTGGTGGTATTGCTGCTGATGGTAAAACAGGTGATGGCTGTGGCTTATTATTGCAAAAACCTGATACTTTTTTCCGTGCTGTTGCCGAAGATAATGGCTGGAAATTAGGTAAAAAATATGCTGTTGGTATGATCTTTTTAAACCCTGATCCTGTAGCTGCTGCCCTCTCTAAAAAAGTATTAGAAGAAGAATTTACTAACGAAAGTTTAACGCTTATTGGTTGGCGCAGTGTGCCTACTGACAACTCAGTGCTAGGCGATGCTGCCATTAATAATATGCCAACCATTGAGCAAGTATTTGTCGATGCACCTCCTGGGTGGCGTAATCGCGACTTAGAGCGTCGCTTATATATGGCGCGTCGTCGCGCTGAAAAGCGCATTAATGACGATGTATTTTATGTTGCCAGCTTATCTTGTTTGGTAACTATTTATAAAGGTTTAATGATGCCTAAAGATCTATCTAACTTTTATTTAGATCTTGCTGATATTCGTATGCAAAGTGCTATATGTGTATTTCATCAACGCTTCTCAACCAATACTTCACCACAATGGCATTTAGCTCAACCATTCCGTTATCTTGCTCATAATGGTGAAATTAATACTATTAATGGGAACCGCCAATGGTCACGTGCCCGTACTTACCGATTTAAATCACCTTTATTACCTGATTTACAAAATGCTGCACCTTTTATTGGTCAAACAGGCTCTGATTCATCATCATTAGATAACATGCTTGAACTGCTTTTAGCGGGTGGAATGGATTTATACCGTGCTATGCGTTTACTAATGCCGCCTGCATGGCAAAACAGTACATTAATGGATGATGAATTACGCGCATTTTATGAATTCAACTCCATGCATATGGAGCCATGGGATGGTCCTGCAGGTGTTGTTATGACCAATGGTCGTCATGTTGCCTGCAACTTAGATAGAAATGGCCTGCGCCCTGCCCGCTATGTTATTACACGTAATGGCTTTATTACGCTAGCATCAGAGGTGGGAATTTGGGAATACGGAGAAGATGAAGTTGTTGCAAAAGGTCGTGTTGGCCCAGGTGAAATGCTAGCGATTGACACCTATACAGGTAAGTTATTCAACTCTAGTGACATAGATGATGATTTAAAAGAACGTCATCCATATCGCGAATGGTTAAATAATAATGTTCGTCGTTTAGTGCCTTTTGACGAACTAGAAGCAAATCAAATAGGTAAACGTGTTTTTTCAGATAAAGAAGTGAGCCAATATCATAAAATGTTTAATTACAGTTATGAAGAAATTCAGCAAGTGATTAAAACATTAGCCGAAAATGGTCAAGAAGCCACAGGCTCTATGGGTGATGATACGCCAATGGCAGTATTATCAAACCAACCTCGTACCTTGTATGATTATTTTCGTCAACAATTTGCTCAAGTAACTAACCCACCAATAGATCCATTACGTGAGCGTTATGTCATGTCGCTTGGTACTTGTATTGGTCGCGAACATAACGTTTTTAGTGAAACTTCAGGCCATGCCGATCGCATGTTATTTTCAACTCCCATATTAATGTATACCGGTTTGAAACAACTACGTGAACTAGATCCTGAACATTATCGTTCAGATACATTAACATTAACTTATGATGGTGATGAAGGCTTAGAAGCTGCGATTATTCGTTTGTGTGATGAGTCAGAAGATTTGGTACGTAACAAAAGCACTGTTATTTTAGTACTTTCTGACAGACAAATTCATCAAGGCTTACTCGTTATTCCTGCTGCTATGGCAGTAGGTGCAGTACAAAAACGCTTGGTTGATCAACAACTACGTTGCGATTCAAACATTATTATTGAAACAGCCTCTGTTCGTGATTCACACCAATATGCCGTACTGCTTGGTTTAGGTGCCACCGCTATTTATCCTTATTTAGCCTTTGAAACTATTGAACAATTAGTTGAGAAAGGACAAATAAAATTAAGCGCTCGTGATGCTATTGTTAACTACCGTGAAGGCATTAACAAAGGCTTGTTGAAAATACTCTCTAAAATGGGCATTTCAACTATCGCCAGTTATCGCTGTGCTGGCTTATTTGAAATTATTGGCTTAAACGACAGCATCATGGCGCTATGTTTTAGCGATTTACCAAGCCGTATTCAAGGGGCAGATTTTAACGATATTGAACAAGACTGTATTAATCTAGCTCACAAAGCTTTCTTACCTCATCAAAAAATTCGGCATGGTGGTTTGCTTAAATATGTGCATGGTGAAGAATACCATGCTTTCAATCCTGATGTAGTTAACTACTTACAACGCGCAGTACAAAGTGGTAATTATGACGATTATCGTCAATATGCTGATGAAGTAAACAACCGTCCTGCTGCTATGCTACGTGATTTATTAGCATTTAAAGACGATTGCGATGCGATTAACATTTCACAAGTTGAAAGTAACAATGAAATGTATAAACGCTTCGATTCAGCTGCCATGTCAATTGGTGCATTAAGCCCAGAGGCACATGAAGCATTAGCCATTGCCATGAATCGCTTAGGAGGCAGTTCAAATTCAGGTGAAGGCGGTGAAGATGAGCGTCGTTTTGGTACGGTAAAAAATTCACGCATTAAACAAATTGCCTCAGGCCGCTTTGGTGTAACACCGCATTACTTAGTGAATGCTGACGTATTGCAAATTAAAGTTGCACAAGGGGCAAAACCGGGTGAAGGTGGGCAGTTACCCGGTGATAAAGTATCACCCTTAATTGCCAAGCTACGTTACTCAGTACCTGGGGTTACCTTAATTTCACCTCCGCCACATCATGATATTTATTCTATCGAGGACTTATCACAACTAATTTTCGATTTAAAACAAGTAAATCCAAAAGCCATTATTTCGGTAAAACTCGTTTCAGGCCCTGGTGTTGGCACAATTGCCGCTGGTGTTGCCAAAGCTTACGCTGATTTTATTACCATTTCAGGTTACGACGGAGGCACAGCTGCTAGCCCATTAACCTCGGTTAAATATGCAGGTTGCCCGTGGGAACTAGGTTTAGCCGAAGCCCATCAAGCATTGGTTACCAATGGCTTACGTCATAAAGTACGCTTGCAAGTTGATGGTGGTTTAAAAACGGGGGTTGATATTGTTAAAGCTGCTATTTTAGGTGCTGAAAGCTTTGGCTTTGGTACTGCACCTATGGTGGCCTTAGGTTGTAAATTTTTACGAATTTGTCACTTAAATAACTGCGCTACAGGCATTGCTACTCAAGATGATCTCTTGCGCGAACAATTCTTCAAGGGCTTGCCTGAGCAAGTAATGAATTACTTTAAATTCATTGCTCGTGATGTGCGTGAAATTCTCGCTCGCCTAGGCGTTAAAAGTTTAACTGACATTATTGGCCGCGTTGATTTATTAACACAAATTGAAGGCGTTAGCGCTAAACAGCAAAAATTAGACTTATCACCCATCATTGCCCCTGTTGTCGCTGATGAAAATACTGCTCTTTATCAAAAAGAAGAAAACAACCCATTTGATAAAGGCAAGTTGAATCAGAAAATGTTAGCGGCTGCGCAAGATGCTGTTGACCATACTCTAGGTGGTGAATTTAGGTTTACTATTCAAAATACTGACCGTTCTGTAGGCGCAACATTATCAGGTGAAATTGCCCGACATCATGGCGATCAAGGTATGGCCGCTACACCAATCACTATCCATTTATCAGGCACCGCTGGTCAAAGTTTTGGTGTTTGGAATGCTGGCGGTTTAAATCTTATTCTAACAGGCGATTCTAACGATTATGTAGGCAAAGGTATGACTGGCGGCATTATCACCGTTAAGCCGCCAAAAGGTGTTGAATATCAAAGTCATAAAACTATGATCATGGGTAACACCTGTTTATATGGCGCTACTGGCGGTAAATTGTATGCCTGTGGTCGCGCTGGCGAACGCTTTGCTGTACGCAACTCAGGTTGTCGAGCCGTTGTTGAGGGTACTGGCGATCACGCATGTGAATACATGACTGGCGGCATCGTCACTATTTTAGGTGATATTGGCGTAAACTTTGGCGCGGGTATGACAGGTGGTTTTGCTTACGTACTAGATGAGCGAGGCGATTTAGATATCCGCCTAAATACTGAGTCTATTGAAATGCTAACGCTTGACAATTTAGCCATTCACAAAGAGCATTTGCGTGGCATTATTAATCATCATTTTGAAGAAACAGGTAGTTTACGGGCTCAAGAAATTTTATATGATTTTGATAAATTCGCACTATTATTTAAGTTGATTAAGCCAACTGCAATTGATGTTAAAACCTTGCTAGGTCATCGTAGCCGTTCAAGTGCCGAATTACGCGTACAAGCACAATAATTAATTGATAAGGAAAAAGAGTCATGAGTAAGAATGTTTATCAATTTATTGATGTAAAACGAATCAACCCAGCTAAAAAATCAATGAGTGAACGTAAAATCAATTTTGTTGAAATTTATAAACCATTGAGTAGCGAGCAAAGCGCAGGACAAGCCGATCGTTGTTTAGAGTGCGGAAACCCTTATTGTGAATGGAAATGTCCTGTACATAACTATATCCCACAATGGTTAGAGTTAGTGGCTGAAGGTCGTATATTTGAAGCCGCTGACTTATGTCATCAAACCAACAGTTTACCTGAAATGTGTGGTCGTGTTTGTCCTCAAGATAGATTGTGCGAGTCTGCTTGCACCCTAAATGATGAGTTTGGTGCTGTCACTATTGGTAATATTGAAAAGCATATTACCGATACTGCACTAGCTCAAGGTTGGAAACCTAATTTATCTGATGTAATAAAAATAGGTAAACGTGTTGCTGTTATAGGTGCAGGCCCTGCAGGCTTGGCTTGTGCCGATGTATTAACCCGCAACGGTATTGATGTAATAGTATATGATCGTCATGCTCAAATTGGTGGTTTATTAACCTTTGGTATTCCCTCATTTAAATTAGAGAAAAGTGTTGTTCAAACACGTCGTGAAATATTTGAAGATATGGGTATTGAGTTTCGTTTGAATACCAATATCGGTGTTGATGTGAGTTTTGAAGATATCAGCAATGAGTTTGATGCGGTATTTTTAGGTCTTGGCACTTATAAAGACATGAGTGGCGGTTTTGAAAATGAAAGTGCGGCAGGCGTTTATAACGCGCTTGATTTTCTTATTGGTAATACTCAAAATGTTATGGGTATTACTGCTGAGCAATCTAACCAAGTAAAACCTTTTGTTAGCTTTAAAGGAAAAAAAGTAGTCGTGCTCGGTGGTGGTGATACTGCTATGGACTGTGTTCGCACCTCTATTCGTCAAGGTGCTACCGAGGTAACTTGTGCATATCGTCGTGATGAAGCCAATATGCCTGGTTCACCGCGTGAAGTACAAAATGCCAAAGAAGAAGGCGTTAATTTTGCTTTTAATATTCAGCCACTTGATATTGCTGTTGATGACAATGGGGATTCAATTGGTGTTAAGTTTGTTAAAACTCAACTTGGCGCTCCTGACTCTAATGGGCGTCGCAATCCTGAACCTATAGAGGGTAGTGAATTTATTATGGAAGCTGATGCGGTAGTAATCGCTTTTGGTTTCTTACCAAGCCCACCACAATGGATGGTAGATGCTGGTGTTGAACTTGATTCACGTGGCCGCGTGCTTGCTGTAGATAATAGCAATTTTGC
>JADGDH010000009.1:0-5190 GCA_016745015.1 Colwellia sp. | reverse complement strand
TTTTGGTTTCTTACCAAGCCCACCACAATGGATGGTAGATGCTGGTGTTGAACTTGATTCACGTGGCCGCGTGCTTGCTGTAGATAATAGCAATTTTGCCCTACAAACAAATAAGCAAAATATTTTTGCAGGTGGCGATATGGTACTTGGTTCCGATTTAGTGGTTACAGCGATTGATCAAGGAAGAAAAGCAGCAATAGGTATATTAGACTTCGTCACTAAATAATGATCAAACAATATCAACTTTTTGGTTTTATTTTACTTGCTAGACAAAAAATACTACGGTTAATGTCCACAGTATTGCAGCTAAACCTGCTGCATAACTGGCAGGTACAATTTGTGATTTAACATGATCCATCATGTCACAGCCTGTAGTCATTGAGCTTAAAATAGTTGTATCTGAAATTGGTGAGCATTGATCACCATAAACACTGCCATTAAGTACTGTCGCAAAACACACCATCATAAATAACTCAGGATTGTCGATCCCTGCACTTTGTGCAATAGCCCACGCTAAAGGCATAGCCAGCGGAAAAGCAATAGCAAAAGTTCCCCAACTTGTGCCAGTAGAAAATGCAATCAGCATTGCCATCATTTGTAAAGCTATGGGTAATAACCAATAAGGCAGTTGTTCTGAAAGCAGTGATACCAAATACAAACCACCGCCAATTTGTTTACTGATAGCCCCAATAGTCACTGCTAGCATCAAAATAACCGAAGCCTGCACCACCCCTTTCAAGCCATTACCAAAGCCTTCAATAACATTATTCAACGACATTCCTTTTACTAACGCAATAAAGGCACTGAGTAACAAAGCAGCGCCAAATGCCCAATTAATTTTTGGTGATCCGTAAAAAACAAAAGTAAAAACAGCAATAATAATAAGGCTAACAAGCGGCAGAATAAACTCAAGCACATGTGCTTTATAGCCTAGGGGAACATCGCAAACTTGTAACTCCTTGGCACTTAGGGGTTTAGCGTTTGGAGCGTCTAACTCTCCCGTTGTTGCCGCTCGGTGATGAGCATCACGAAGTCGTTTTCCAGAAAACTTTGTAATATTCAAACTAAGTAATAAAGTACCTATTACAGCAATAATGCCATAAAAGCTAAAGGGTATAGCCGAAAAGAAAAAGGCTATACGATCGGCTTCAGTTGCTAAAAATGTGACACCTGGTACAAATATCAACGCTTGCACATAAGCAGGCCAAGCATTAAAAGCAACAACAATAGCAATAGGTGAGGCGGTTGAATCAACAATATAACTCATTTCTTCATGACTAATACCTGCTTTATCAGCCAAAGGACGCACGGTCGTTCCCACAAGCACAGTACTCATGGTGCCACCTTGAAAAAACAAAATCCCTAAAAACCAAGTCACTAACTTAGCCGATTGTTGGCCGCGCACAAAATGCTTAGTCATATAATCCGCAAAGGCCTGAGCCGCTCCCGTTTTTGACCAAATACCTAATAAGCCACCTAGCAACCATAAATACAGTAGTAATAAACCTGCTGTACCCGCTTGAGCTAAAGATGGGATCAAAATTTGATCAGTTAAATCATATTGCCCCATCATAAAAGCGCCAATAACAATACCGCTTAACAATGCAGTTAAAGGCTCTCGCGTAAGCCAAGACAATAATATGGTGATAAAAGCTGGCAGTAATGACCATAAGCCATAATGATAAGCAGTGCCTACCTTTGTAGCTTCAACATAATAATTAACATACAAAGCAGAGAAAACACCAAAAATCAGCAGTATTAACGCTAGAAAGTTACGGCTATAGCTATTTGTGCCCCCAAAAAAACTAACGCTCACTCACTACTCGATGGTAAACACAAAAGTCCAAATCATAAGCATTTTTTTCATCACTTTTACGTAATTCACTGCTCACTTTTTGCCAGCTGCCATCGTCATAATTTGGAAATTGAGTGTCACCGTCTATCGATGCTTTTATATGCGTAATATATAAGCGATCGGCATTAGATAAACAGTGCTTATAGATTGCACCACCGCCAATCACCATAACTTCAGGAACAGCCTTATTTCCACCAGAACCATCAACCAAGGCTAACGCTTGTTCAACTGAAGTGACAACATCAACTCCTTCTGCGCCCCTACCTTGAGGGATATAATTTGTATCACGAGAAATAACAATATTACGACGTCCTGGTAATGCCATACCAATAGACTCATACGTTTTTCGACCCATAATAATAGGTTTACCTAACGTTACTTTTTTGAAATAGGCCAAATCTGCGGGTAAATGCCACGGCATATCGTTATCTTTGCCGATAACATTATTATCGGCAGTGGCAACTATCATAGAAAGAATGGTCATGAAGATCCTGATTGTTATAAGTTAGCGTTTAAAGGCAATAAAAAAGAGTAATGATAGTAAATCATTACTCTTATGTCGATGTGTTAAAATATAAGAGCTATCTCTGAACTGACATGTTTCAATTTTTTATAGCTTAACCGTACAGTTAAAAGAGTCAGTTTGTACCACACGGCTGACCTAAATTATCACTCTAACTCATTCAGATTTACGTTCACTTTGTTTAGGTTTGTTGCTTAAGAAAATAGCATTACATTTTTTAATTATTCATTTGAGTCGTGTTATATACTGATCAGTTTATATCCAAAGAACTCGCGGTGTGACTAAATCTAGAGGCAATAATATGCGTATATAGTTCGGTTGTTTGTAAATCTTTATATAGCTTTAACTAATAAGGTTATCGAATGTGGCAAGCTATTAGGCATTGATATGCTTGACCACATTATTATTGGTGAGAGTGATTTTATTAGGTACAATTCAATTGCTATTATTAATATCTAAAAGTTAAATTTGTATTTATTGATCTGTTTATTATACTTTTTACTTACAAAGTAAGTTATTAAAGGCAATGTAACTAACGCTAATAGTTCATCAAATACTCTCATTAATATAAAATAAGAATGTTCTTCAACAACTCCCCACTCAAACTGAAGATATATAATACGCATTGAGATTACAATTATTAAGGCTTTAATAATAGGAGTCTTAAAATACTTCAAAATACTCGCAACAATTACCGCTGGTATTAAAACACTTAAAATATGCCAAAACTGTAGCCATATTGCATTCTCAATCATTGTGTTATTAAATAAGCTGGAATACCAATCAGGCATTGTAAATACAAAAAGGTACATTGAAAAAAAGTTCACACCATAATCATAGATAGATATTAAAACAACAAATAATAGTATATTTTGAATAAAATATTTAATGCTCATTTGTTGAGTTACCTTAATGAGCATAAGAGTAAAAACAAATTTCTCCACTCCATGTGTAGCCATCACTGGATATTTTTGTATAATTCTCACAGACCTTTGTTTCTGTAATACGAAAAACAACATTACCTACTGCATCCATGTATTCAATATCGAGAGTTTGATCACCTGCTATGTATTTATTTATTCCATAATGATCATAATGTTTACCATCTTTCATGGCTGTACTATCAACCTTTTTCCATGTGTTAGTAAAATCAAATGGTGCAGTTATTTGAAAATTTATTGTGCTTGCATCATCAAATACCGCTATAACAATAAAGCCTTTTGTTTGAGAAAAGATTCTATCCCAAATACTAGGGGTTGTTGGTTGTATAGCCGCTTTAGATCTTATGTAAGTCATAGTATCAGCTAACTTTCCTACATCATCATAGAGTCCTGTCACTGATGGAGATTTTGTTGATGGAATAAAAAGTTTGATTTCTTTAATATCAGGTTTTGCTGCAATAAAAGACTGTGGACTTATTGATTGAATATTTGCGTCAAGCATTGAATATTGGGATAAAGAATATAAATGATTTTCAAAAGCCTTAATTTCATTTAAGGTATCAGTTACGTCTATAGGGGTGCTTATTTCATATGAATCGATGATCGTCATACCAGGTTCACTAGCATCTATAACTCTAAAGGTATAAACATTCCAGTCATCATCATTAATAATTGATATCTCAGATGCTCTAGCATACCGATTAGATATAGCCATATTTTCAGCTTCAGATTTCGTACAAGAAGTAGTGCATACTATTATTTGGTTATCATCAACAGCGTACGCAGTAACTGATATGAAAGTCGCAATAGTCAAAAAAACTATTTTTAAAATTAAATTCATTTAAATTCCTTTTTAATTGTTGAGTTTTATTTACCAAACTAAATCCAGATTATCAGAAAATTATATAACATACATACTTTTAATCATTCATGATATGTATGTTAAAAATACTTACACTTAATAGTAGCGGTATTATGGGTTTTAGTTTTGATTTATTCTTTAAAATCATAGTGAATATCTCTATCATCATTTCTGCGTTGACGAAGGGCTTGGGGGAAAGTATTGAAATTTTCATAGTAAATACTCCTAATAAATTGAGGCGGAATACCTCAATGCTAAGAGTAGAAAAGAATATGAAAAGTTAAAGGATTTAAAGGATTAGCCAAGAACGCCAATACCGCTGAGCGCTTTAGTTCTGTGGCTATCAGTTGACCTAAAGAACACCCGATAGCTAAATAACCAGTTAGAGTTTATTACATCAAGCTACTTCAAGGTGCGGGTTTCAGGATGTCTGAGTACGAATAAAAAAAGAGCAATAACACACTGCCATTACTCTTTTTTGTTATTCTTACTTAGTTAAGTCAATACTAGAAAAACCTATGGACGATATTCTACTTCAACATCATAATCGTCTTCATTCCAGTTTTCATCATCTAAATCGTCGTCTAAACCATCATCCGCCATAGCATCTTCATGGTAAGTATCCCATTTAAACTCAACATTTTTACCATCAACAGGCGCCTCTTCCTCCTCTGGCGGCAACTCTTCTATGAAAGTCATTATTCTTTGCGATAACTCTTCAGTTCCCATCTTATTAAAGGCTGAAATGCTATGTACTTCACCTTGCCAATTAAGTCCTGCAATAATCGAATCGGTAAGTTCTTTCGCTTCCTCTTCAAGTAATAAGTCAAGTTTATTAAAGACAATCCAACGAGGTTTTCCCGCTAGTTTTATATTATGTTGCTCTAATTCACTGATAATAGTTTTAGCATTTTCTAGTGGATCAGAGCCATCTGCTGGCATAATATCAATGATATGTAATAAAATACGACAACGTTCAAGATGTTTTAAGAACTGAGTACCTAAGCCC
>JADGDH010000116.1 GCA_016745015.1 Colwellia sp. | reverse complement strand
ATCGGGTTTGCCAGCTTCGCTGGGCAAACAAAAAAAGCCGCCTGATTGTACATCAGACGGCTTTTCAAATTTACTATGCCTTTCTAAACGTTACTTAGGACCACGACCTTCGCGTTTACGCTCATTCTCTTTTAAGAGTTTTTTACGAATACGAATATTATCTGGCGTTACTTCTACCAGCTCATCATTATCAATAAATTCTAGTGCTTGTTCTAGCGACATAATAATAGGCGGCGTTAATGTTTGTGCTTCATCAGTACCTGATGAACGAACATTGGTTAACTGCTTACCTTTAAGTGCATTTACTGTTAAGTCATTATCGCGGCTATGAATACCAATAACTTGACCTTCATAAATATCAACACCGTGGCCAATTAACATACGACCACGAGATTGTAAGTTAAAAATAGCATTAGTTAATGCTTTACCCGTTGCATTAGCAATCATCACACCATTTTTTCGTTGACCTATTTCACCACCTTTGTGGGGGCCATATTCAAAGAATGTATGGTAAATTAAACCTGAACCTGACGTTATTGTCATAAATTCAGTTTGGAAACCAATCAAACCACGGCTTGGCATGATAAAGTCCATACGAATACGACCAGTACCATCTGGCGCCATATCGGTTAATTCGGCTTTACGAACCCCCATTCTTTCCATAATAGGACCTTGATGTTGTTCTTCAACATCAATCGTTACTGTTTCATAAGGTTCTTGTAATTCACCGCCAACCTCACGAATAATTACTTCTGGGCGAGATACCGCTAATTCAAAACCTTCACGACGCATATTTTCAATTAAAATGCCTAAATGTAGTTCACCACGACCAGACACTTTAAACTTATCAGCATCTTCTAATTGTTCAACACGTAAAGCAACATTATGAATTAATTCTTTTTCTAAACGATCCTTAATGTTACGGGAAGTAACAAACTTACCTTCTTTACCACAAAATGGTGAAGTATTAACTTGGAAAGTCATATTAATAGTTGGTTCATCAACGGACAATGCAGGTAAACCTTCAACTTCTGATGGACAACAAATAGTATCTGATATTTTTAATTCGCCTAAGCCAGTAATAGCAATAATGTCACCAGCAAAACCTTCAGCTACATCAAGTCTCTCTAAGCCTAAGTAACCAAATACCTTACCAACTTTAGCGTTATGTACACCACCGTTTGCTAAATTAATACTTACTTGTTGATTTGGTTTAACAGAACCACGCGTAATACGGCCAACACCGATAACACCCAAATATGAGCTGTAATCAAGTTGAGAGATTTGCATTTGGAATGCGCCTTCTGGATCCGCTATCGGTTGAGGTACTTCTTTAAGAATGGTATCAAATAAAGGCGTCATATCTGTGCCAGTTTCACCTTCTTCAAGCGTAGCCCAACCATTGATTGCTGAAGCATAAACAACTTTAAAATCAAGCTGTTCATCAGTAGCACCAAGGTTATCAAATAATTCAAAAACTTGATCCATAACCCAGTCAGGGCGAGAACCCGGCTTATCAACTTTATTAATAACAACAATTGGTTTTAAGCCTTGAGCAAACGCTTTTTTCGTTACAAAACGCGTTTGTGGCATAGGACCTTCTTGTGCATCAACAATAAGTAAAACAGAATCTACCATTGACATTACACGTTCAACTTCACCACCGAAGTCAGCATGCCCAGGAGTATCTACAATATTTACACGGTAGCCATTCCAGTTAATAGCCGTGTTTTTAGCTAAGATTGTGATACCACGTTCTTTTTCGATATCATTTGAGTCCATAGTACGCTCTTCTAGACCGCCTCGCGCGTCTAGCGTACCCGATTGTTCTAATAATTTATCAACTAAAGTGGTTTTTCCGTGGTCAACGTGTGCAATAATTGCCACATTTCTTAATTTATCTAACACAGGCTTTACTCGCTGTTACTATCGTTTGTAAACGAGTTATTCGTTTACAAAAAACTAGGGCTACAATTGGGCGCGCATTATACAGGGGTTCTGTACAGAAAGATATTAATTATCTCTATCTAATTTTGCTCAGAAATAAAATAACCAGAATATTTAATCAATAACAAAATATCAGCAAAAAATACAAATTAGTACAAGCAAAGATATCAAAATGATATATAGTTATTTGTAACCTTACACCTATCGCACCATAAAGATCACAGGCCGCACCATAATGGTGCTTTGTTTTTTTTAGCTGCAAAGTAACCACTTGTTTATTAAGTGTTTTATTATTGGCATAATTTTAGCTTATAAAAGCCACAATATTGGTGTATACCAAAAGAAGTTTAAACTAATCTCAACTGGAGAGACAAAATGTCACAAGCAATATTCGATTTAATAAAAGAGCACGATGTCAAATTTGTTGACCTTCGTTTTACCGATTCAAAAGGTAAAGAGCAACACGTTTCGATTCCTCACCATCAAGTTAACGAAGATTTCTTCGAAGATGGAAAAATGTTTGATGGCTCTTCTATCGAAGGCTGGAAAGGAATTAACAACTCAGACATGGTATTAATGCCAGATGCTGACTCTGCTGTTTTAGACCCTTTTAATGAAGCTGTTACATTAAACCTTCGTTGTGATGTAGTAGAGCCAGATACAATGCAAGGTTATAGCCGTGATCCTCGTTCTGTAGCGAAACGTGCTGAAGAATATTTACGTTCAACTGGTATTGCTGATACCGTGTTAATTGGTCCAGAGCCAGAGTTCTTCTTATTTGATGATGTACGCTTCCACACTGATATCAGTGGTTCTTTCTTTAAAGTTGATGATAAAGAAGCCTGTTGGAATTCAGGTACTGAATATGAAGAAGGTAATATGGGTCACCGCCCAGGACTTAAAGGTGGTTACTTCCCTGTTTCTCCTGTTGACTCTTCACAAGACATACGTTCAGCCATGTGTTTAGTTATGGAAGATATGGGCTTAGTGGTTGAAGCACATCATCATGAAGTAGCAACAGCAGGTCAAAACGAAATTGCTTGTCGCTTCAATACCATGGTATTAAAGGCTGATGAAGTTCAAATATATAAATATGTTGTACATAACGTAGCACACGCTTATGGCAAAACAGCAACTTTCATGCCTAAACCATTAGTAGGTGATAATGGTTCTGGTATGCACGTGCATCAATCGCTTGCTAAAGACGGCGTTAACTTATTCTCTGGTGATAAATACGGCGGATTATCTGAAACAGCGCTTTACTACATTGGTGGTATCATCAAGCATGCTAAAGCATTAAATGCATTTACCAACCCTGCAACTAACTCTTATAAACGTTTAGTTCCACATTTTGAAGCGCCAATTATGCTAGCTTATTCTGCTGCTAACCGTTCGGCTTCAATTCGTATTCCTGTTGTTCCATCACCAAAAGCTGCACGTATCGAAGTTCGCTTCCCTGATGCTGCGGCAAACCCATATTTAGCATTTTCTGCGTTGCTAATGGCTGGCTTAGACGGTATCAAAAATAAAATTCATCCTGGCGATGCTATGGATAAAGATTTATACGACTTACCTGCAGAAGAAGCACTATCTATTCCACAAGTTGCAACTTCATTAACTGACGCATTGGATTCTTTAGAAGCAGACAGAGAATTCTTAACAGCTGGTGGGGTTATGGATAATGATATGATCGATGCTTATGTTGCTCTTAAGCGTGCTGATTGTGAATTATTAAATACGTCAACTCACCCAGTTGAATTTGGAATGTACTACAGCGTTTAGTCTTTAGAATTAACTGCTTTAATAAAGCTCACTTCGGTGAGCTTTTTTTTATTCTATAAATTTAAAACCATTGAAAATTACATTTCAGTGGTAAACCGTTACATTATTGTATAGATTATAAATACCTATAGTCACACCTTGCGTTTGTTTGGATATATCTAAAAACTCTAGATATACTTAATTGATTATGATGAAATTTTTATTACTAATATTACTAACCTTTTCAATAGCGATTCCCGTGAATGCAAATACCGCGAAGGTATATGTGTGGCGTAATGAAAAAGGTGAATTGGTATACTCTGATACAGCTAGGCCAGGTGCTGAAGAAGTAAAAACTAAACCAGGAAATATAATAAAATCATCTACACATGTAGAAACGCAAGTTTTAGATATAAACACAAAAAAAATAGACAATAATTACCAAGTTGCTATAAACATCCCTAAAAACAACAGTACTATTCGCGATAATACTGGCTCAATTTATATTCAAGGTAGTATCAAACCTATATTTAAGCGAGGTTTAAAAATTCAATTAATACTGGATGATGAACCTTACCAAAAACCCCAAAATCACACTAAATTTTCTCTACGAAACATCGATCGTGGCGAACATCAAATAAAAATGAAGTTGCTTGATGAAAAGGGCAAGGAAATTGCATTATCTAAACCTATAACGTTTTATATGCACCGAGCCTCTGTTAATTAACAGGAAGTAGCACCAAATAGCGACATTTAGGTCTGCACATAAAACCTTTCTATAATACACCTAACAGAGCGCATCAATATGGTGCACCAATAGTATAAGTATGAGGCTTTATGTTGCACACTATACAAGAAATTCAACAAGTTAAATTAAGCTATCAACAAACATTAGCTAATCAATTAGTTACGGCAGTTCTTATACTCGATCAAAAATTAAATATTTGTTACTTAAATCCTGCCGCCGAGACTTTGCTAATTAAAAGCTTAAACAAGTTATATGGTAGCTCCTATAGTTTGATTTTTGCAAAGACTTCAATAACTCAATCTCGTTTAGAGCAACTACTTGTTACAGGGCAAGAATTCACGGATAGTGAAATTATCATAGAGTTTGATGAAAGTCATCGATTTACAGCAGAGGTAACGGCTTCAGCTGTAGAGTTTGATCGCACCCCACATATACTAATTGAATTCAAGCAAATTGATCAACAAAAACAAATTAGTCTTGAAGTATTTCAGCAACAACAATGGCTTGCTGCTCGTGATTTGATCAAGGGTTTAGCCCATGAAATTAAAAATCCGTTGGGTGGTTTACGTGGTGCTGCACAACTATTAAATAAAGAACTAGATCACGATCAGCAAGAATATACAGCCATGATCATTGAACAGGCCGATAGATTAACTAATCTAGTAGACAGACTGTTAGGGCCAAATCAACTTCCACAAATTAAAAGTCATAACATTCATTCAGTATTAGAAAAAGTTTGTCAAGTTATTAACTTTTCAAGTGAACAAAAAATTGAGTTGAAACGAGACTATGATCCCTCTATTCCTACTATCGAATGTGATCAAGAACAAATACAGCAAGCAGTATTGAATATCGTAAACAATGCCATTCAAGCAATCACACCTAACAATAAAATAACACTTAAAACACGCATTGCGAGCAATAAAACGATCAATGGTAAGCAGATAAAGCTATCGGTACAAATTAGTATTATTGATGATGGACCTGGCATTCCAGAAAAAATACAAGATACCTTATTTTATCCTATGGTATCAGGGCGCTCTAATGGCACAGGCTTAGGCTTATCTATTGCCCAAACATTGATAAATCAGCACCAAGGTAAGCTATCTTGTCATAGCCGCCCTGGGCACACAGAATTTATAATACTTTTACCTTTAACCCAAGAGACAATATAATGATCACCGAACAAGTATGGATAGTTGATGACGACAGTTCAATTCGCTGGGTTTTAGAAAAGGCCTTTAACAAAGCAAACATTTCTTGTGCTTCATTTGAAAGTGCCAGAAATTTATTAGTCGCCTTAGATCATGATCAACCCGAAGTCATCATATCTGATATTCGGATGCCAGATATTGACGGTATGAGTTTGCTTAACTCTATCAGCAAAGATCACCCCAACATTCCTGTGATTATAATGACAGCCCACTCAGATTTAGATAGCGCAGTAAATGCCTATCAAGGTGGGGCTTTTGAATACTTACCTAAGCCATTTGACATGGATGAAGCAGTTAACTTAGCCAAACGTGCATTAGTCCATGCCCGAGAACAAAATGCAAAAAACCAACAAAAAGATGCCGTTCCGCTTGCTGCAGGATTAATTGGTGAAGCACCTGCAATGCAGGAAGTGTTTCGAACTATTGGCCGTTTATCCCGTTCTAGTATAAGTGTATTAATAAACGGAGAGTCAGGTACAGGCAAAGAATTAGTTGCTCACGCCTTGCACTCACATAGCCCTCGCTCTAAAGCACCATTTATCCCACTTAATATGGCCGCAATTCCAAAAGATCTTATAGAATCAGAGCTGTTTGGCCATGAAAAAGGAGCATTTACTGGTGCAAATTCAGTTCGCCAAGGTCGCTTTGAACAAGCCCACGGTGGTACCTTATTTCTTGATGAAATAGGCGACATGCCACTAGAAATTCAAACGCGCTTATTACGCGTATTATCTGATGGACAATTTTATCGTGTCGGTGGGCATTCTCCTGTGCAAGTTGATGTACGTATTATCGCAGCTACTCATCAAAATTTAGAAGATAGAGTTAATAATAATGAGTTTAGAGAAGATTTATTTCACCGTCTTAATGTAATTCGCATTCAATTACCTAGCCTACGTGAAAGAAGAGAAGATATAGGACAGCTGAGCCAACACTTTCTCAAACAAGCAGCGAACGAATTAAGTGTTGACCCTAAAACCATTAGCAAAAAAGCCGCAACTTTCTTACAACAGTTTCAATGGCCAGGTAATGTTAGACAACTTGAAAATATTTGCAGATTTCTCACTGTGATGGCGAGTGGTCAAGAAATATTATTAGAAGACTTACCAAGTGAGCTCACAGTAAAAACAGCTCAAATAAGCTCACAAGCATCATCATGGCAAGCAGTCCTTAGTGATTGGATGGATCAAGAGTTAGCACAAGGCAATAGTGCGATTTTAGACACTGCTATGCCTGAATTTGAAAAAGTAATGTTAGAGCGAGCATTACTTTTTACTCAAGGTCACAAACAAGATGCAGCAAAAAAACTAGGCTGGGGAAGAAATACATTAACAAGAAAACTAAAAGAATTGGGTTTGTAGAAAATAGGTTCTGGGTTCTGCAACATACTAGCCCAGTTACAAGCTTTGATGTTTATTACCCTAATAGCTTTGTATTCCTAGCATTTTTTAACCTTTACAAGCCTCTTCATCGCACTGCTTGCAACTATTACATAATTTAATATTAATAAAGTGAGCAGCAATGATTAGGCTTGCGCCACCAATAATAAAGTAAGCTTCTAAGTCTTCTGAAAAGTCATGCTTTATCCAATACAGAGCCACACCTAAATAAAGTAAGTAAAAAGGATATAAGCGTTTATGATAACGCTTAAATCCAGAAAACAGTGCAATTGTCCCTAACGCTGCAGTCATCAATAAAAATACATGTTCCCAAGTATGATCAGCTAAAAAGCTTAACCCCATTAAAGGCAAAATAGGCAGCATAATAGGCAAAAGTATACAATGTAATGCACATAATGATGTTGCTGTGATGCCTATTCTATCTAACATAATATTCCAGAGTATTTTTCAGTTTTGTAATAATATCACAATTGATACATTATAACATTAGTGTAATGAACAAAAATTATCAAGTTTAAGCACGCTCAATTGAAAAGCTAATAACTTGTTCGATATTTTCAGCTTTTAACGCTAACATAATTAAGCGGTCTATACCTAAAGCAACTCCTGAACACTGAGGCAAAGCATGATTCAAAGCTGATATTAAGTTATTATCTATTGGCTTTTCTAATAAACCTAATTTTCTTCGTTGCAAATTATCTTGTTGAAAACGCTGATATTGATTTTTACAATCTGTTAATTCATTAAAACCATTCACCAGCTCTACCCCTTGAAAATAACACTCAAATCGTTGAGCCACTCTATCATCATCAGGACAAAGTTTAGCTAATGATGCTTGAGATTTGGGAAAATTATAAACAAAACAAGGTGCATTATTACCTATTTTTGGCTCGATGATTTCACTAAAAACAAACTGTAATAAAATATCAATATCGTTTTCAATAATAAGCCAATCGCTCAATTTGTTTTTTTCAGTGATCAATCCTAATAATTGTTCACGCGTTGCAACTAAAGGATCAATATTGACATAATCAATAAATAACTGCTGATAGGTTACTTGTAATGATTCAGAGCAGTTTAAAATTGTTTTAAGTAACTCTGCTACTTCATCCATTAACCGAAAGTGATCAAAACCTAACCGATACCACTCAAGCATAGTAAACTCAGGATTATGATAACGACCCGCTTCTTCATGTCGAAAAGCCTTAGCTATTTGAAAAATACAGCCATAGCCAGAAGCCAATAAACGCTTCATATGAAACTCAGGTGATGTTTGCAAGTACATATCAATAGATTTATCTGTGGAACTATCAGTTAAAAAGCCATAACGAGATGAAAAAGCATCTAAGTAAACATCAGTAACCGTACCCTGCGATAAAGCAGGAGTTTCAACTTCAACAACATTTCGTTCATTAAAAAATTGACGGATTTTCTGCAATATATTTGCACGCTTCTGTGCATTTTGCCAAGAAAGTGTACTTTGCCAAGTCATAAAAGCTCCGAGGTTCTAGGTTCTAGGTTCTGTAGATTAAAAACAAAAAAGGCCACTCCCTAATTTACATAGGAAACGACCTTTCTATTAAATCATATTGATTAAATAATTTGATGCTAGATGCCGGGTTAGCAAAGCGGAAGCACGGAGTTGACGTTAGTCAATGAGTACTTCCAACGATGTTAAAGCAAAGTTAGCTGCAAATTAATCAAAGATTTTAGATACAACACCAGCG
>JADGDH010000256.1 GCA_016745015.1 Colwellia sp. | reverse complement strand
AAAAACAATAGTGGCATGGTGCAAGCAACTGAATTCAATGCCAGTAGCTAACATCTTGCCATAACAAGTAGCTGCAACGGACTCCGTATTTTTGTCACTTTTTTTGCTAAGACATGCAAAAAAGAGCGCCAAAAACACTACTCCGTTGAGCAAGGCGTTATGGCCTTTTAGAACAATATTAATCGGGTTTTATGTTTAGCTTGTAGTGTTTAAATTAAACCCTTATGTATAAAATGATAATTGTGGTACATCATGCTATTTTCAGAGTGATAATGGTCAGCATTGAATAAATTATCATCCTGCAATTTCATGGGTTACCCTTGATAATTGTGATATAAAAGCATGATTGAAAAACAAAAAATGATGATTTGAATTCCCATTAAGGGCATGAAAAAACATCATGGAAAAGAAAATCAAAAAATAATAGTGGCATGGTGCAAGCAACTGAATTCATTGCCAGTAGCTAACATTATTGCCATAACAAGTAGCTGCAACGGACTCCGTATATTTGTCACTTTTTATGCAAAGAACCGCATAAAAACCGCCAAATACACTACTCCGTTGAGCAAGGCGTTAGAAGTTTTAATCACCGACATGGAGTTCATGTGAACAAATACCTATTAATTATCTTTATTGCTATTTCATCGTTTAGTACTCAAGCATCCAATTTGATCAATGATGAACGAATTAAAGATCAAAAAAGCTGCTTTACTTGGATTTTCACTGATTACAATTCATGGCGTAATGGCATGGAGAAAAAATTCAAAAGGAAAATAAAATCAGAGGAAAAGCTTAATCAAGCTTTGACTCGATTTGATTCGCGTTTCGGTAAGGAAAAATTTGATTTTTATCAGAGCAATCTATCTTGTTCTACTTTTAAGTATCTTGTCGATGGAAATACTGTAAATGGCTATGTGATAAAGCCCAAAGTATCGAAAGGTAAATTGCCTGTATTAATTTATAACCGTGGTGGTAATGGTAACTTTGGTGGTGTTGTTTTCGGCTCAATGATGCATAACTTGTTTCCTATTGCTAACGAAGGTTTTGTTATTATCGGTAGTCAGTATCGTGGAACGTTCACCAATAATTCTTCTGCTCACGATGAATTTGGTGGAAGTGATGTCAAAGATGTCACTGCATTATTAGATTACATCCCAAGTATTGAAGGTGCTGATGAACAACGTATTGGAATGTACGGTGCAAGTCGAGGGGGTATGCAAACTCATTTAGCCGTGAAAAAAGTAAAAAATATAAAAGCTGTAGCAACTATTGCGGGTAATTCTGATTTATTAAAAGGCTTAACTTACCGCCCTGAAATGGAAAAAGTATTCAAGTACCGAATTCCTGATTATGAGAAAAACAAAGTAGCTGAACTAGAAAAGCGTTCAGTATTAAACTGGACAGCTGATTTATCGCCAAATGTTCCTATTTTACTTCTACACGGTACTAACGATAAGCGTGTATCAGTTAATCATTCTATTGATTTAGCGGCTTCGTTAAAAAAGAACAATATTCCACACAAACTTGTTTTATATCCTGACGATAATCATGGTTTAATGAAAAACAGAGAACAAGCAAATAAAGAGCTAGTTAGTTGGTTTCGCGAGTATTTATAAAAAACTTCTAACAAGCAATTAAATAAGGACAAAAAACAGTTTGTTGTTTTTCGTTCCTCAAAATTTTAACAAACAATTTTTTGCCCATTAATTGGGCGTTAGTTGCCGCAATATGTTCTTGTTAAATTTATTTGCAAACAGTAGCGTTTTACCTAAAGGTTTTGTACTTGTTTCGTTTCTTTTTTGTGGTAAGTTTATTGCCAACAAATCAGTTTCAGCTTTTTAATAAACAGTTTTCGCCTAAATTAGTTTTGTGCTAATCGCTCAAGTAGTTTAGGTTTTTAACAAATGTGTTTGTGCTTTTCGCTTAATCAACTTTTGTGTAAAAGGCTCAAATTCATGGCTTGTGGCAATATTGCGACGGGGTATTTTTTGACTCTTCCGCAAAACTATTAAATTTTAGTCAGTGTGGTTGTTTGGGCAATTACAGTGGCAGTACAACTAAATCGGGTAGCCAGAGGTATCTAACCTCCAGCCCCCACACCACCCTGCATGCGGCTCCGCACAGGGCGGTTCATTAACCATGATGGATTTTGATCC
>JADGDH010000115.1 GCA_016745015.1 Colwellia sp. | reverse complement strand
CTTAGGAATTTTATGGCTTTAAATCGTAAACAAGCATATCTAATCATGATAAAAAAAGGCTTTATCGCTATGTTGCCTTTAAATTTAGCGGTACTTCCTTGGGGAATATTGTGTGGTTCGTTAGCAATTCAACGAGGCTTTAGCATATTAGAAGCCATTTTAATGCCTGCTTTAATTTTTGCTGGCGCGGTTCAATTAGTGGTAATAGAGCTAATAAATGACAATGTCCCATTAGCAACTATATTATTTACTGCCGTTATTATAAGCTCACGACATTTCTTATACGGTTTAGCGCTCAGAGATAAATTGAAGAACTTACCCTTTAAATGGCGCGGCAGTTTGGGATTTTTATTAACAGATGAATTATTTGCCCTCTGCGGTGAGCGTAAATCGTTACAAGGAAAGTTAAAGCTTGTTTATGCATTATCTGCTGGCGGAAGTTTCTATTTTTGCTGGTTATTGTGGAACATCATCGGCATAACCGCTGGCAGTTATTTACCTGACTTAACCAACCTAGGGCTTGATTTTGCAATTGCCGTAACCTTCATCGCTTTGGTAGTGCCAACTATCACCAATTTACCGATGTTAATAACGGTAGTTATCGCAGGTTTTTTCTCTGTACTTTTTAAATTAGCTAACTGGGAGTTAGGCTTAGTTATATCTTCTTTAATCGCGATGTTTTGTGGGTATTTAATGGCAAATAGGCAAGCAAGACTCGCAATAAAAAGGAATAATATTTTATGACTTTGCTTACCATAGTACTGCTCGCCTGCATTACTTTTTTTAGCCGTTATCTTTTTTTGCATCCTAAGCTTCCCTTACGCATAGGAGCAAAAATGACACATTTTTTAAGTTTCAGCGCCCCCGCAGTGTTAACAGCCATTTGGGTGCCTATTATTTTTATTAAAGATAACAACTTCAATAGTAATTTAACCAACCCCTATTTATTAGCAGCAACGGTAGCCGTTATTACATCCTACAAAAGTCAAAATATTTACCTAACGTTAGCCACTAGTATTTCAACTTTTATAGTATTACAACTAATTTAAAAATCACTGAGGGGTATAGCATTGATAATCTTGCATCATTTGCAGAAACTAACAAAAACAATCTTAAACGGTAATATTGTTTATTCACAGGCTAAATAAGCATATTAGTAGTAAAAGCTCTATTATGTCATCCTAAAATATACTGAAGTGATTATAAAAATGTTATCAAGTAAAACATCTGAAAATATAGTGGATAATGATATACTAACAACCACATCAGCATCCGCTACATCAGCCTTAAGTAAAGTAGCAATTCATCCGTTACGAGAAAAGTTATACAATGAATTGCACAATCGCCCTTTTAGATCTATCACTAATCCTGCACAAATAACGCATATTGCCATTCAACATGAAGGTAAATTAAAACAACAAGAGCATGAATTTATATCGCTATTGTGTAATCGCTTTCAAGTAAGCTCACCAGCCAAAACCATGCCGTTTTTTTACCAAAACTTTGGTTTATTCAGCTTACGGTGGGAGCGACATATGGAGTATTCTACTTATACAATTATTCATGAAGCACCGTTAACCAATCAACCTTTTGTAAAAAATGCTATTGATTATGTTCCTAGTGATTGGCTTGAGCACATGCCTGGTAAGGTAATTGCCGCATTACACCTAGTTATTGAGCCAAACAATATTGAATCAAAGGATATTGATGCTGACGACAATATCGTTCAATATTTTGACAACATGCATCTAACAGCAAGTGCACCTTATAATGGCTTAGCCAAAGTTTGGACTTCGTATAAACTACATGATGATGGCTTTGGGCGCTTTTTAGTATTCGAACAAGCACTTTCCCCTGAACAACTTGGGCGTTTAATGCAACAGCTATTGCAGTTAGACACTTATCGTTTAATGGCAACATTAGGCTTACCCTTAGCACAAGCGATTAACAGTGAATTAAATCAACTAGATTTACAATTACAACAAGTAACAACTTGTATTGCGCTTGGTAACGACAGTGACGATAGAGAGCTTTTAACACAAGTATCAAGCATTGCAGCAAAAGTTGAAGATTTTCGTAGTCAAAGCACCTACCGCTTCTCTGCTACCAACGCTTATTACAATGTAATGTTGCAGCGCATGGAAGAACTAAAAGAAGACGAAATTGCAGGTTATATGACCTTACAAGAGTTTCTTATGCGGCGAATTACCCCTGCGGTTAAAACCTGTCAAACCGCAGCCAACCACTTAGAAGACATCTCTATAAGAGTTACTCGTGCTAGTGATTTACTTCGCACAAGGGTTGAAATGGTGTTGCAAGAGCAAAATCAAAAGCTACTTAAATCAATGAATCGCCGCGCACATATCCAAATGCGTTTACAACAAACCGTTGAAGGCTTGTCGGTTGCTGCCATTAGTTACTATGGCATGCAATTATTTGAAAGCATGCTATCTACCTTACCTTCACTAGGTGTTGAATATAATCATGAGTTAGTAAGCGGCTTATCTGTTCCTATTGTGATTGGTGCGGTTTTTATTACCACCCGTTTGATTCATCGCCGATTAATGAAAAATATTGATTAATTAATTTTTTAAAGAAAATATTCTTTTTTGACTTTAAGATAAATCATCACTTATTATTAAGAATATAACTTGTTAACTAAAAATATTATAGGATCGATGCAATTGAGTGCGACAGATCAAACGATATCAAATCAACCTGCAATTAAAAAATTATTATCAAGAATGCCCGAAGAAGTTGCTAATAGTTTTACCGACGAACAATTAACCCATTTACTAACTGCTGTTGGCACTCGTAGTTGGGGCAAACATAAAATAGATTTAAGAGGCACATTTAAATTTCCATTTTACCAATGGCGATTTTATTATGTTTTACTTGCAGGTAAAAACTATAGAGAACTTAGTAGACAAGAAAAAAACATGTCTATTTTTGGTACAGCAATAGTATCTACTCTATTTTTAATGTTCTCAGCAGCGCTTGGCTTATTAGTACTTTATCTGATAAAATCAGCGCTTGGCATTGACTTGTTTCCTGGCTTTTCACTAGGGATATGGGGTTGGTTTAAAGAATTATTTTTGTAATGTTATAAATAGCTGAAATAGACTGTGTCTGCTATTTTTACACTGTAAATAAAAACATAATAACACTATAGCTAAGCTCTTGTATAACCAGTTCTTTTTATATTGGTCTAATTTTTGCTATAATGTTTTTCAAATATTACACATACATAATACGCACGTTTTTTGTGCTAAATAAATAAGGACGTTGTGGAAGTTGTGGTAAAAATTAAAAAAATACATACTTTAGTTAAAAGCATATCAATATTAGCCTCTTTACTTACTGCCACCTTATTTATAGGTACAAATGTAAATGCAGAAGAGCGACAAGGTTTATTATTAAACGCAGCCTTAATTGCAGAGCACGATGATAATGTGCTTCGTAAAGTAAACGCTACCGCTGACAATGCCATAAAACTGGCTCCAGAGTTGCAGTATCTCACGCATTTTGGCAAACATTTATTCGCAATAAACTATGATGGTGAATATGCGCTTTATAATGATAATGACAAACTTAATTACGATGATCACAACATATCTTTATTTGCCCGTTTAGACCATTCTTTAAAAATAAACTCAGAATTCAAACTTTCATATAAAAATGAAATCGAAGAGCCTGGCACTAATAACTCCACTTCGTTATTAATTCAACAATTTAACCAAACCAATAAAAAGCAAGCCTTAGCAAAGTTTTATTACGGCACCAGACAAAGCATTGGTCAATTGGTATTAAGATTAGATCATAACGAATATCGATACACCAATAACTTACAAGGTTACCGTGACGTTGATAGAAATATAATTACAGGCACATTCTTTTATCGAATAGCTCCGAAAACACGGTTACTATTTCAGGCTAGCATTGGTGATTACGACTATATTATAAAAAACCAATTTGCGGATCAATCAAGTAAAGAAACGTTTTATCTCGCGGGTATTGAATGGGACATAACTGCAAAAACCAGTGGAACATTTAAACTGGGCTATCAAGGAAAAAACTTTAAACAAGACGTTTATAACGATATTACCGGCTTGTCTTATATGCTTGATATGACATGGAAGCCTAACACTTATTCAAAAATAAAAATTGGTGCTAGCAGAATGACACAAGAATCATCGCAACTGCTAACCAGTGCTTTTGTAACAAACTCCTACAAGGTAGATGCAAAACACGAAATAACATCAAGGATAAAGCTTAAAGCAGTATATAGGTATAGCACTGACGATATAAAAACAATTAGAAGCAGAACAGACAAACGTCATAATATAGTATTAGGTGTAGATCATAGCCTATTAACTTGGCTTAACATCAGTCTTGACTACCGATTTATTGAAAGAAGCTCAGACTTTGAAATATTCAAATACAAAGCAAATGTAATAAGTTTATCGTTAACCACAAAATTTAACTAAAGGAACTTCATGAAGTTATTCAAACTTTTTTTAACAATATCTCTAGCAATAGCAATGAGCATAGCTAGTCAAGCTTCTGCTAATGAAATTGATGATTATCGTATTTCAGCTGATGATCAAATATCAGTAATAGTATTCAACGAAACTGACTTAAGCGTAAATAAAGTACGCGTTAGCGGTAACGGCACTATTTCAATGCCGTTATTAGGTCAAGTAGCCATTGAAGGTCATACCGTTACCGAGGTAGAGAAAAAAATAACAACCCTTCTGCTAGATGGTTATTTAAAAAATCCGAATGTCACTGTAAGTATTACTGAATACCGGCCTTTTTATATTAACGGTGAAATTAAAAAGCCAGGCAGCTACCCTTATATAAAAGGGTTAACAATTGAAAAAGCGGTAGCCCTCGCAGGTGGTTTTACCGAACGTGCATCTAAAACAACCGTGTCTTTAGTGAGCGAAAATGATAAGCGATACATTAAAGCCGTTGCGCTTAATGACAAAATTAAACCTGGTGATGTAATCACTGTCAGCGAAAGTTTTTTTTAAGGATTATAAAATATGAACACAGAAGTGCCTGACAAAATCACAGCAGTTCAAACATCACAAGCCAACGTAAATTTTGATAACGAAGAAATTATTGATTTAGGTCAATACTGGCGCACTATAAAACGCGCCAAATGGAGTATAATGGCAGTAACATTATGCTGTCTAATAATTGGTGGCTTAATTGCCTCATCAGCAGTACCTATTTACAGAGCATCAGCAAAAATATTGGCTGACCCTCAACAACCTAATGCAGATAGAAGTCAGCAATATGCAGCCACTGCTCTTGTATTTTTATACTACGAAACACAGTACGAAATAATTAACTCGCGTAATATTGCTGAAACGGTTGTTGAAAAGTTAGGCTTAATTGAAAAATATAAAAAGGCGCAACAAGAAAGCAAAAATAAGCCCGTTTCTGGTATAAGTAGCACCATTAAAGAAATAAAAACAGAGTTTTCAGCGCTTTTTAGTAAAAAGAAAGAAACTAAAAACATAGCACCTACTGATGCTGAACTTAAAATTATGCTTGCCTCAGGCATTCAAGCAGGTATTGAAGTTTCAGGTGGAAAACAAAGCCAAATAATTAATATTAGCTACACCTCCCCTGACCCACAAGAAGCAGCCGAGATCATCAACGCCATTTCTGATGCCTATATTCAATTTGGTTTAGAATCTCGCTTAGGTGAAGTAAAAAACACCGAATCTTGGCTAGGTGAGCAATATGCATTACTAAGAGAAAAGCTTCAAGATTCAGAAACTAAACTAAGTACCTATCGCTCACAACAAGGTTTAGTAGATACTAGCCAACAACAACGTATTGGCAATACTCAGCTACAATCTTTAAATAACGAATTAATACGCGCGCAAACTAAATTAAGTGCAGCAGAAGAGCAATATTTTGTCGTTAAAAATGTACAAAAAGGCTCGAAAGACTTCTACTCTTTAGGCCCTGTACTACAAAACAGAACCGCTAGTGATATGGTAAAAGCCGAGGCACGCGCATCACAAAAAATAAGTGAGCTTACTGAGCGATATGGTGAAAAGCATCCTAAAATGCTTTCAGCTCGCAGCGAATTAAAAAGCACCCAAAATAATTTGGCCCGAGAAGTTGATAAAATTGTAGATAACATTCAAAAGAACTATAAATTAGCGCAATTTCAAGTAACCAACATTAACAAGCTTATAAGCAAAACCAGAAGTGATATTCAATCATTGCAAACAGAAAACTTTTCACTTGTTAGCTTAGAAAGAGAAGTTGAAAATAACCGCAGAATTTACGAAAACTTTCAAGTTAGCCTAATGGAAACAAGCGGAAAAAGTGACTACACTGCTTCTAACGTTCATATTATTGACAGAGCGACAGTGCCTAAAACCCCTTTCAAACCCAACATTAAACTAATTATTGTACTTGCTGGTGTGTTCGGTATTTTCTTTGGCATAGTGCTAGCCTTTATGCGCGAAGCATTAGACAACACCTTTAAAACCCCTGATGCTGTTGAAGAAAAACTCAAAATACCCGCTTTAGGTATTACCCCTGTAGTGAAAAAGAAAAAGAATATTGCTAAACCTGAAAAACAGTATTTAGACGATTCTCGTTCACCCTTTGCTGAAAGTATAAATACCATTAGAACAGGATTATTGTTTTCAAATATAGACAACCCACCTAAAACTATTTTAGTTACCTCTGCAACGGGTAGTGAAGGTAAATCAACCATGGCAATGAACCTTGCTGCAGCTTACAGTCATTTAGGTAAAACCTTGTTACTTGAGGTAGATTTACGTAAGCCTAGTGTTGCTAAAAGCTTAGAAATTGAAACAAAATTAGGCTTAACAGACCTAGTTACGGGCTCAGTTACTACAGCAAGTGAAGTGTTCTATAAAGAGAATAACGACCAATTAAGCGTAATAACCTGTGGCACTATTGCAAGAAACCCACTAGAGCTATTGTCATCACAAAAATTTGAACAAGTGCTTGAATCACTAAAATCACACTTCGACTATATTATATTAGATGGCCCTCCTACGTTACCAGTAAGCGACTCTTGTATTTTAGCGAATAAAGTTGACGGTGTTATTTTTGCTGTTAAAGCAGAAGACACACGCATTAAAGTAGCGAAAGAAGCCGTATCACGTTTGCAAAAATTAAATGCTAATATTATTGGTGCAGTATTAACAGTAGCTGAACCTAATAAAATGAGTTACTACGGCGATCATTATTATTCAGGTGAGTACTACGGCGCAAAACCTGCACAAGAAGAAAGCTAAAGTCTTGTTTAACCACTTGTAGGTCGGCACGAGCGAAGCGAGGCCCGACAAGCCATAATAAATTTGTCGAGGCAAGCATCGACCTACAAAAATATACCTTTGAGCTCTCGGTGATAAATTAGAAATAATGGTTTAATTCGGTAAAACAATGATAGACATTCACAGCCATATATTACCCAATATAGACGATGGTGCCCATAATGTAGATGAAGCACTAACTATGCTAAAAATGGCTGTAGATGGAGGAATAACTACTCAAGTACTTACTCCTCACATTCATTTTGGCCGTTATGACAATACAAAAGATCAAATTGAAACAGCGTTCATAAAATTTAGTGAACAAGTAGATGCTGCCAATATACCAATAAAATTATTAATGGCTGCTGAATTACACATTTGTCCTGAAATAATGGTTTTAGTAAACAACAACCAAGTACCTTGGCTAGGTGAATGCCAACAGCAAAAAACCTTCTTACTTGAATTTCCTAGAACCGACATACCTTTTGGTAGTGACAACCTTGTACGTTGGTTATTATCTAAAAACTGTTTACCCATAATAGTACACCCAGAACGTAACAGAACCTTTCTCAACCACCCTGAAAAGTTACAAGTATTCACAGATTTAGGTTGCCCTCTTCAAATTACAGCTTCAAGCTTAACAGGTAAATTTGGCGATGATGTACAAGCATTTTCAGAGCAATTACTTATTGATGAAAAAGTGAGCGCCATTGCTTCTGACTGTCATAACCTAAAAGGTAGAAAACCAGATTTACTAGCAGGCTTTGAACATGCTAAAAGTATTATTGGCGAACAACAAGCCAGCACACTGGTTAACTTAATACCCAATACACTGATCAACAAAAATAAATATCAATAACTAGTAGATTGTAGGTCGGCACGAGCGCAGCGAGGCTCGACAAACCGTAAGTTCTTTGTCGAGGCAAGCATCGACCTACAATACAAATTAGTTTGGCACTTGTAGGTCGGCACGAGCGCAGCGAGGCCCGACAAACCGTAAAACCTTTGTCGAGGCAAGCATCGGCCTACAATACAAATGAGCTTGGCACTTGTAGGTCGGCACGAGCGCAGCAAGGCCCGACAAGCCATAATAACTTTGTCGAGGCAAGCATCGACCTACAATACAAATCAGTTTGGCACTTGTAGGTCGGCCCGAGCGCAGCGAGGCCCGACAAGCCATAATAGCTTTGTCGAGGCAAGCATCGACCTACAATACAAATCAGCTTGGCACTTGTAGGTCGGCCCGAGCACAGCGAGGCCCGACAAGCCATAACATCTTTGTCGAGGCAAGCATCGACCTACAAGAAAATTAGCTTGGCACTTGTAGGTCGGCACGAGCGCAGCGAGGCCCGACAAGCCATAATAACTTTGTCGAGGCAAGCATCGACCTACAATACAAATCAGCTTGGCACTTGTAGGTCGGCACGAGCACAGCGAGGCCCGACAAGCCATAACATCTTTGTCGAGGCAAGCATCGACCTACAAGAAAATTAGCTTGGCACTTGTAGGTCGGCACGAGCGCAGCGAGGCCCGACAAGCCATAATAACTTTGTCGAGGCAAGCACCGACCTACAATACAAATTAATTTGGC
>JADGDH010000008.1:39841-44046 GCA_016745015.1 Colwellia sp. | reverse complement strand
TGCGTCGAGGCGAGCATCGACCTACAGATGAAATCCAAGCTATTTGATAAGTTCCTGAACGAACTACCTAATCACGTTAAATATTGAAAGATGCATATCTTTAAGCTTTCTTCAAATAAGCTGCTACTAACACAATTCTTGTACCATTTACTTTACCTTCAATGTGCTCTGGATTATCAGTTAAGCTGATACCTCGTACTAAAGTTCCTTGTTTTGCTGTGAAATTGGCACCCTTTACTTTTAAGTCTTTAATTAAAGTAACATCATCACCATCTTGCAGTTCTGCACCATTACTATCTCGCGTAGGCCCTTCACGTTGTTCTGCCGCAATCCCCTGTTCTGCCCAAGTTTTAACAGCATCTTCCATATAAATCATGTCTAGTGCATCTTGCGCCCAACTTTCTGCCGATAACTTATGCAACATACGGTAAGACATTACCTGTACCGCAGGCTCTTGATTCCACATGCTATCATTTAAGCAACGCCAGTGATTTATATCTAACTCAGCTTCACCTTCAATTTGTGACTGACATATTGAACAAATATAGATACATTGTTGTGCACTTAAGTCACTTGTTGGAGGGACAGGGTAAACAACAAGGTTGTCACTTGTAGTACAAAGTTCACAACTGTTATTACTACGATTTTTTAATGCTTGTTCGGTCGCCATGCTATTTCCTAATATATTTTTAATCAGTTTTCTATTGGCTGTAATTATGCCTTAATTCAAGATAAAAAATAATAAAGATAGCAAGCAATTAAGCTGTTAATGAAAATAATTGCCCTTCTCTCTCTCTTTGTACATTATTATAAGAGTTTATTGCTGTAGTGTTCATAACTTTTTCAGACTGAATGCTGATAACATCACCACCTATATAATCACCTTGTTTAGGTACTGTTAAGTTCTCAGTTGGAGCTTCTACAGCTAAATTAGAATCAATATTCATTAAATTATTTGCACTAAATCCATTTTCATTATCATACAACGCTTCACCTTTCGCAGACATCGTATAAGCATTAATAACAGCTTGTTTAGACTCTATATAAGCCATATTAAGCTCCATTTGCCATTTTTTCTCTTTTTCCTCTTCAGATTTGGCAATAGCTTGTTCAATTTTTTCAATCATTTTATCTGAGAAAGGGTTATCTTCTGTTGGCGCTTCCACAAGAGGCGCCTCAACAGAAGATTCTGTCGATGTAATAACTGGTGAAGTCTTGTTAAGATTTCCAACATAAGTTGGCATTGTTGAGGTAGTTACGTTACTGATCATTATATTTTATGCTCCATCTATTTGATGAATAAAGTATAAACAAATAACAACAGAGCATTGTAAACGTTTGTAACAACTTGGTATCAAATTGCTATTATACCAATTGAAGCAATGAATGGCTCACTTGGTATTACCTATTCATATTACCTTGAGCTAAATATGCAAAAATATATTCTTTTTATGGACAAGGTACATTATACAATGATAAAAACTAGCGCATTATTATAAATATAAAGAGTTCTGCAATGGCTGTAGCAAACATTTCGTTTTTTACTAAGTTGAAATCCACTAGCTTAGTTAGTCAAATTGTTTTTTCTATTTTTCTTGGTATATTTTTAGCTGTAATTAGCCCCGACACAGCTAAATCATTTTCAATACTTGGTAGCCTATTTGTGAGTGCACTTAAAGCGGTAGCACCTATTTTGGTATTATTACTAGTCGCCTCAAGTATTGCTAACCAGAAGACAAATAGTGATGCAGAATTAAAACCTATTATCGGTTTATATCTAATTGGTACGCTCTGCGCTGCTTTTGTTGCCGTTGTATTAAGCTTTTTATTCCCCACCGCTTTGACGTTGGATATAGTAGGAGCTAGCGCTAACCCGCCACAAGGTTTAGGTGAAGTACTATCAACTTTGGCGTTTAAAGTGGTAGAAAACCCTATTAGTGCAATTGCCAATGGTAACTTCATTGCATTATTAGCATGGGGAATTGGTCTAGGTTTTTCGCTTAAGCACGCTAATGAGCATACAAAAACAACAATGCATGATTTCAGTGAGGCTATTTCAAGCATTGTTCGTATTGTGATTCGCTTCGCCCCTATTGGTATTTTTGGCTTGGTCGCCAATACCATTGCGACAACAGGTTTTGCAGCATTAGCAGAATATAGTCAGCTTGTTTTTGTATTACTCAGTTCTATGTTAATTATCGCGCTTGTTATTAACCCAATAATCGTATTTTTGATTATGAAGAAAAATCCTTATCCTTTGGTATTCACTTGCCTTCGTGAATCAGGGATCACAGCATTTTTCACTCGCAGCTCTGCTGCTAATATTCCAGTTAATATGGCACTCTGTAAGAAATTAAATCTCCATGAAGATACGTATTCTGTTTCTATTCCTTTAGGAGCAACTATTAATATGGCAGGAGCGGCTATAACTATTACCGTATTAACACTAGCAGCGGCTAATAGCTTAAACATTGATATTGACTTTGGTACCGCAATATTACTTTCAGTTGTGGCATCAGTTTCAGCGTGTGGTGCATCAGGTGTTGCCGGTGGCTCATTATTGTTGATACCATTAGCCTGTAGTTTATTTGGTATTAGTAATGACATTGCTATGCAAGTTGTCGCCATTGGCTTTATTATTGGTGTTATTCAAGATTCGGCTGAAACAGCACTTAATAGTTCTACTGATGTGGTATTTTCTGCTGCTGCTTCTCATCACATAACGAAATAAGTTGAGCGATTCATTATTTCAATTGGTATTAATGAGTCCAAGTGATTTTTAGACTTGGCTCCATTCCTTGAAATATAGAAGGTTGAGGTAAATAGTCTTGGCAAACAAAAAAACCAATCGCAGCAACTAATACATCATCATAATATAAAAAAGGAATACGTTTTCGCTGCCATGGTGGGATATTCAACTCTTGAAGTATTTTTTTTAGACTACGTGAGTGATTTCGATAATCAGGCAAGCATGTGGGGTTGTTATGATTAAAACGAATAGTAATTTTTTTCTCTTTACTTGGTAGAACAACCCGCAGCCCCTCTTTTTGAACATCAATAATAGTTGCTTGTAAAAAGTGTAACTTGCCTAAGTCATTGGGTAATTCAATAAGGCGTTCAGTTTCGCAAAGTGTAATATCAGTTTGCCAATCACTAACATCGTCAAAATCAGACGTTAAATACAAAATACCTTTATAACGACGAAGATAGTGTTCACCTACCTTAACTGCAGGGTTTTTATCGTCCTCAGCATTGAGTTGCTGAAAAAGCTGAGTTAACTGTTCTGTGCTTGGCATTAAGCAATTATTTTGCTCTAAAAAATATCGGATGAGATTATTAAATCTAGGCTGAGATAATTGGCTTAACAGCTCAACTGATAAATTTTTAGCTCTATCTTGGCAAAGATTAAAATCATCAGCGGCTAATTCATTCAGTAATAGCTGCCCTTCCTGACAATGCTCACTGCTACGATTGATAGTCTTAGCAATTCTAGGCCAACGATTAATCAATAGTGGCATGATCTCATGTCGAATAAAGTTTCGATCAAATCGAGTGTCGGTATTCGATTCATCTTCAATCCAAGTTAATTCATGCTTTTTAGCATAATCAATAATTTCAACACGAGAAATATAAAGTAGTGGACGAAGTAAGAAATCCTTAGCTTGTTTAGTTTCAATAGCCATTGCAGATAAACCTTTTAAACCTGAGCCACGTTTAAGGGCGAGTAAGAAAGTTTCTGCTTGATCATCGCTGTGATGACCTGTAATGATCAATGAGGGTTTATTATAAATAGATTGCAATGCTTGATATCTAGCATCACGTGCTAATGCTTCTAATGATTTCTGTGCTTGCGCCTGAATATTAAGACGAAAAACTCTTAGCGTTAGATTGAGATCTAAACAAGATTTCTCAGCAAACGCCTGCCACATACTCGCATTTTTACTTAAACCATGATTAACATGACATACTGTAATAGGATTATTAATTGAGGGAGATATTAAATTTTCTTGCTTTGATTTTTGCTTTAATGACGCTAATGCATGAAGTAACACTTGCGAGTCTACACCACCGCTGTAGGCAATAACCAGTGGCATGTTTGGGTTTTTACTAATAGCGTTTACAAGTGCTAACTCAATGGGGTTCATATTATTAAGCTTTAGGTTTAATGTCCTAGGCTCTAGGTTTAAGGCTCTAGGTTTAAGGCT
>JADGDH010000008.1:27140-39741 GCA_016745015.1 Colwellia sp. | reverse complement strand
AGGCTCTAGGTTTAAGGCTCTAGGTTTAAGGCTTTAGGCTTTAGTGCCTTGTCTTAACCTAGTGCCTAGAACCTTGTCTTAACCTAGTATTAACAATAACCAAACGACATTAATTTGTCATAACGTTTTTCAATTAGTTGATCTTTTTCTAAAGACTCTAGTTCGGCCAAATCACTTTTAAGGGCTTGCTTCAACGTAGCAGCCATTTGATCCATATCACGATGCGCACCACCTAATGGCTCTTCAATTATATTATCAATTAATTCTAATTCTTTAATACGTTGCGCTGTAATACCCATAGCTTCAGCTGCAACGGGTGCTTTTTCAGCTGTTTTCCACAAAATAGATGCACAACCTTCAGGCGAAATTACTGAATACGTTGAGTATTCCAACATATTCACCTTATCACCAACACCAATAGCTAACGCACCACCTGAGCCACCTTCACCGATAACGGTACAAATAATGGGTACAGACAAGCGTGCCATTACTTTTAAGTTTGTTGCAATAGCTTCACTCTGACCACGTTCTTCTGCACCGATTCCAGGGTAAGCACCTGGCGTATCAATAAACGTAATAATTGGCATATTAAAGCGTTCTGCCATTTTCATTAAACGTAATGCTTTTCGATAGCCTTCAGGGCGAGGCATACCAAAATTACGTTTGACTTTTTCTGGCGTAGAACGACCTTTTTGATGGCCAATAACCATTACTGCTTTGCCATCTAAACGCGCAGTACCACCAACAATGGCATTATCGTCGGCATAAGCTCTATCGCCTGCTAACTCATCAAACTCAGTAAAAATACGCGGTAAATAATCCAAAGTATAAGGACGTTGAGGGTGACGAGCTACTCGCGCTGTTTGCCAAGGATCTAAGTTGGTAAAAATTTTTTGGGTTTGTTCTTTATTTTTTTCGCGCAACTGCGTAATTTGCTCTTCTAAATCAAGATCTAACTCTTGACCCGTATTAACGAGTTGAAGTTCTTCAATTTTTGCATCAAGTTCGGCTATAGGTTGTTCGAAATCTAAAAAATTTAATGACATATGCTGCTCTGCACCTAAAAAGTATACTTAATTTTCTATTATTACCGATATTTTACCTAGTTGATTAATATCGATAAGGCTTAATTCTTAATTCTTAATTCTTACAATATAAGCGCTATCATACGCTAAAAAAACACTCAGTTATTTAAACTGTAAGGTGATACTCTCTTCACCTAATAATTCTTTTAAATCATATAATAAAACATCCGCTGGCGATACTCTCCATTGTACGCCAAGTTCCAACATGCCGCGAGCTTCTTCTCGTTGATAAAAAACTCTAACAGGACAAGTGCCCTCTTTATGCGGTGTTAAAGCTTTCGTAAATTCTTTAATGAAATATTCATCAACCTCTGCTCTATTCACTTGAATATCTAGCGATGTAACATAATTTTCCCGAGCATTAGCTATGGTCATAATATCTCGAGCGGTCATTGTATTACCTCCAGAGTAATCATCAAAGCTGACCTGTCCGCTACAGACTAAAATAGCATCAGTTTCGAGTAATTCAGCAAAATTATCGTAATCATCAGGAAATAATCGTATATCCATACGAGCACTTTTATCATCAAGTGTTACTAATGCCCAACGACGACCACGTTTATTCACCATTACTCGAACACCAATAACTAGTCCAACAGCAACGGCCTGGTTGTCACGCCCTGTTGGCTGCATATTCACTAACCGACCTGTCGCGTATTTTTTAATTTCACTTAAATAACGGTTAATAGGGTGACCCGTAAGATATAAACCTAATGTTTCCTTTTCGCCGTCAAGCCATACTTCTTCTGGCCATTTTTTTACGTTTTTAAAGCTTTGACGAGAATCAGTTTGTTTATCATTAATTAAGCCAAACAAATCATTTTGCCCAAGCGCTTCCGCTTTAGCATGTTGTTCTGCTGCTTTTATTGCATCGGGTAATGTTTCAAATAACACTGCACGATTAGGTAAATCTTTACCATCGTTAGTTAATTTATATGTTGGCCCAAGAGCATCCATAGCACCTGATTTGATCAACTTTTCTAATACACGCTTATTGGTTTTCTTTAAATCTAAACGAGCACAAAAGTCAAATAAATCAATAAAAGGACCATCGGCTTGACGGGCTGCAATAATAGCTTCAATAGGACCTTCACCAACACCTTTAACAGCGCCAATACCATAAACAATTTGGTTATCATTATTTACAGTAAATTTATACTGCCCAGCATTAACATCAGGGGGTAATAAATCAATATTCATATTGCTACATTCATCAACTAAAGTAACAATTTTTTCGGTGTTATCCATATCTGCTGACATAACCGCAGCCATAAATGGCGCAGGAAAGTGGGTTTTCATCCACAGAGTTTGATAAGAAACTAGCGCATAAGCCGCTGAGTGAGATTTGTTAAAGCCATAGCCAGCAAATTTTTCAACTAAATCAAAAATTTTCATTGCCAGTTCGCCATCAACACCACGGTCAATAGCACCCTGCTCAAACCCTGCACGTTGCTTGGCCATTTCTTCTGGCTTTTTCTTACCCATGGCACGACGCAGCATATCTGCACCACCAAGTGAGTAACCAGCAAGTACTTGGGCTATTTGCATTACTTGTTCTTGATATAAAATAATGCCGTATGTCGGCTCTAATACGGGTTTTAAATCTTTATGTTGCCAAGTTGCATCAGGATAACTAACTTCTTCACGACCATGTTTACGTTCTATAAAGTTATCAACCATGCCAGATTGCAAAGGCCCTGGGCGAAATAATGCCACAAGTGCAATAATGTCTTCAAAGCAATCAGGTTTTAATTTATCAATAAGCGATTTCATACCGCTAGACTCTAACTGAAATACGGCCGTAGTTTGCGAAGCAAGTAATACTTTAAAACTCGCTTTGTCTTCTAGATCAATAGCCGTAATATCTATTGGCTCTTTGCCTTCTTTTAACAGTTTTACATCAGCCATTTCAATGGCCCATTGTAAAATAGTCAGTGTTCTTAGCCCTAAGAAATCAAACTTAACTAAACCAGCATCTTCAACATCATTTTTATCAAATTGCGTTACGGGGTTTTTACCTTCATCATCGCAGTAAAGTGGTGCAAAGTCAGTTATAGTAGTAGGTGAAATAACCACGCCACCTGCATGTTTACCTGCATTTCGAGTAGTGCCTTCAAGAATACGACACATATCAATAAGACCTTTAACATCACTATCTTGTGCGTAAACTTCTGGTAGCTTTGGCTCTTCTTCAAATGCTTTTGCTAAAGTCATGCCTGGCGTTGGCGGAATAAGCTTGGATAACCTGTCAACAAAGCCATAGGGATGACCCAGCACTCGACCAACATCACGAATTACCGCTTTTGCCGCCATTGTGCCAAAGGTAATAATTTGAGATACCGCATCACGACCATAAAGCTCTGCCACATGATCAATAACCTCATCACGCCTGTCCATGCAAAAATCAATATCAAAATCAGGCATAGAGACACGCTCTGGATTTAAAAACCGTTCAAACAATAAATCGTATTCAAGTGGGTCAAGGTCGGTAATATCAAGTGCATAAGCAATTAATGAACCAGCGCCTGAACCACGACCAGGGCCAACAGGAATATTGTTATCTTTACTCCACTGAATAAATTCCATTACAATCAAAAAATAACCAGGAAAGCCCATGTTATTAACAACTTCGAGCTCTATCTGTAAACGTTCATCGTAAGGTTTTCTTATTTCTTCAAAATTATCTGCATTACGATCAAAAAGTTTATCCAGACGTTTTTCTAACCCCTCTTGTGAAACTTTAATAAAGTAATCATTAATTTCTAACCCTTCGGTTGGAAAGTCTGGTAATACGTACTCACCTAAAGTTACCGTAACATTACAGCGTTTTGCAATTTCTACCGTGTTAGCTAATGCTTCAGGAATATCACTAAAGAGCTCACACATTTCTTCTTCTGAGCGTAAGTACTGCTGACTGCTATACCGTTTTGGACGGCGTTTATCGTCTAAAGTGTAACCGTCATGAATTGCAACACGAATTTCATGGGCATCAAAATCATCAGGGGAAAGAAACATTACTTCGTTGGTAGCCACCACAGGAAGTTTAAACTGAGTTGCTAGCTCAACAGCAAGATGTAAATAGTTTTCTTCATCGGTTCTACCTGTACGGATTAGTTCAAGGTAAAAATGGTCATTAAAATGATGTTGATAAAAACCAACCATTTGCTCAACAAGTTCAGTATTTCCTTTTAATAAAGCTTTACCTACATCTCCTTCTCGACCACCAGAAAGTAACAGTAAACCTTCTTTATATTCAATCAACCATTCCTTATCAATAACAGCCTTATTTTGCAGATGGCCACGCATGTAAGCTTTAGATATTAATTCTGTTAAATTTTTATAACCAACATTATCTGTAGCTAAAACGACTATACGGAATAGTTCATCACCAAGCTCTTCACTTTGAACCCAAAAATCACAACCAATAATCGGTTTAATGCCTGCCCCATGTGCAGCATGGTAATATTTAACTAGACCACATAGGTTTGTTTGGTCGGTAAGAGCTAACGCTGGCATATTAAACTCTGCCGCTTTAGCAATAATTGGTTTGACCTTTTTTAAACCATCGCACATTGAATAATCACTGTGCACTCGCAGATGAATGAATTTAGGTTCTTGATATTCCTCTTGAATTGGCTCTAAAGAGGTTTCAACGTCTGTTGCGTCAATTTTTGGAGTGAGTTCAGAAGGTATAGGTTCAGAAGACATTAATTCACTCATTTGTTTATGCCTAAAACTCTAGCAACGGGCTTAAAGCTTTGACGATAACAATCTAACACACCGTGTTCAATTATTTTTTCCAAATGCATTTTGGTTGGATAACCTTTGTGCTTGGCAAACCCGTATTCAGGATGTTTTTTATCAAGGGCTATCATTTCATTATCTCGGGCAACTTTTGCTAATATTGAAGCAGCACTGATCTCTATAACACGATCATCACCTTTTACAACGGCTTGACTATCAATATTCCCCTGCTCACTAGCAAAGGTAGGTGCGCGATTTCCATCAACTAATACATAATCTGGCGTGATAGCTAAACTTTGTACTGCACGTTGCATAGCAAGCATAGTAGCATGAAGAATATTTAAGGTATCGATTTCCTCAGGACTAGCTCTCCCTATTGACCATGCCGTTGCTTTTTCTTTGATTTCTTCACTTAATAAGGCACGTTTTTTTTCGGACAACTTTTTTGAATCTTTTAAACCTTCAATAGGGTTGTCGGGATCTAAAATAACAGCCGCAGTAACCACATCACCAACAAGCGGTCCTCTGCCCACTTCATCTACCCCAGCAATACAATAAGCAATAGGGTATTCAAAATTAGGAAAAATTCTTTTCTTAGTCATAGAAAACCTTATTTATAAATCTCTTTATTTAGTATTGGAAGGTTGAGTATTAAACAAATCAATCACAGCTTTAGCTGCTTGTTTGCTTGCATTACACTTTAACTGTTGATGAATATTGGTAAAACTGTCATTAAGCTGACTTTGATCGTGATATAAACGCTCTTTAACCAAAGGTATAATTTGTTCTGGACAGACTTCCTCTTGTAATAACTCTGGCACTAAGGTTTTATCCGCTAATAAATTAGGCAAAGAAAACCACTTTAGCTTTACCAACCATTTAGCAAGAAAATGTGTCAACATATTAAACTTATAACAAATGACCATTGGCCTTTTAATTAATGCTGCTTCTAAGGTTACCGTACCCGATGCAGTTAATAAACAATCACTTGCTGCCATTACCGTTTGTGTTTTATCTATAATAATTTTTATATTTATATCAGGAGCATATTCATTTTTGAGTTCACTAAATTGTGCAGCCCGCTTTTCACTAACCATAGGCGCAATAAAGAGTAAATTTTCATCTTCTTTTTGTAATTGTTCTGCACTTTGGAAGAAAGGTTCAAGCAAACGAGACAGTTCACCTCCACGACTTCCTGGCATTAGCGCTAGTATTTTTTGTGTTACTGGTAGGTTAAGCTCAATTCGTGCTTGGCGTTTATCGCTCACCATGGGAATATCATCAGCTAAAGGGTGACCAACAAACGTACAAGGTACTTGATGTTTGTCATAAAAAGCTTTTTCAAAAGGTAGTAAGGAAAGCACCATGTCAGTCGCTTTTGCTATTTTAAAAATGCGTTTTTCACGCCACGCCCAAACAGAAGGGCTAACATAATGAATTGTTTTTATATCTTGTGCTTTTAAGCGTAACTCTAAACCAATATTAAAATCTGGTGCATCAATACCGATGAAAACATCAGGCTTATTTTTGCTGAAATGCTCTACTAGTGACTTTCTCACATAAAGTAATCGGCGAAGTCGACCAAGTACTTCAACAATGCCCATAACGGCAAGCTCTTCCATGGAAAATAAACTTTCAAAGCCTAGTTGTTCCATTTTAGCACCGCCAATGCCAATAAATTTAGCGTTAGGTTGGTGTATTTGTAATGCTTGCATCAAGCCCGCCCCCAAGGTATCTCCAGAGTGTTCACCCACAACAATGGCAAATACAGGTGCAGGTGTTACTAATTTGGGGTTAGTTGAGGAAGAGTTTTTATTCTCAGATTCAGCAGAAAATGTCACTGTGTTAGGTCCTAGGTTTTAGCTCCTAGGGATTAGGTGCTAGGAGCTAGGTTCAAAACCTATTACCTAATTCCCAGTGCCTAGCATCTAGTTGTCTATCGAACTCTCTGTTAACGAATAATGCCGCGAGTTGATTTTTTAATTGAATCAGTAAAAAGATCAAGCTCTGGTGACGAATTATTTTGTTCTGAGATAGCAGACAATGCATCATCAACTGATTGTTTTTTACGGTAAATTTCTTTATAAGCTCGTTTAATTGATAGGATAATATCACTAGAAAATCCTCGTCGCTTTAAACCTTCGCCATTTAAGCCAAAAGGTTTAGCGGGATGACCTGAGGCCATAACATAAGCAGGGATATCTTTTAAAACTAAAGCATTAGCAGCAATAAAACTGTGAGCACCAACATGACAAAATTGATGTACGCCTGACATACCACCAATAATAACGTGATCGCCAACATGTACATGACCTGCAATAGATGCATTATTCGCCATAATACAGTGATTACCTACTATACAATCATGTGCTACATGAGTATAAGCCATAAATAAATTGTCATTACCAATTTCAGTTAAGCTATTGTCTTGAAGTGTTCCACGGTGAATAGTGCAGCATTCACGAAAAATATTATTATCACCAATAATTAATTCTGTTGGTTCACCTGCATATTTTAAATCTTGGCAGTCTTCACCAATGCTGGCAAACTGAAAAATTCGATTACCTTTACCTATTTTTGTTGGTCCATTTATCACAACATGAGAACTAATATTGCAATCATCACCAATAACAACATTGCTCGCTACATAGGTCCACGGACCTATAGTAACGTTTTCTCCAATGACTGCGCCTGGTTCAATAATCGCTTGAGGATGAATCATCACAAATACCTTAGGTAATATTTTTTATTTGAAATTCGAATATAAAGTTATTAATTCTATAACTATTCAGCTTTAAGTTGTATGGTTTAATTTGAAGGAAAAATCACGGAGTTGACTTTAGTCATTACTTCGTACATCTTGTACTACGCCTTTTAGACCATCCTTCGGAAGTTATAACTTTCTTTTAGCACACATCAAGTCTGCAGAGCAAACAACCTTACCATCAACTTTAGCTTCACCATAAAACTTCCACATACCGCGACGTTCTTTAATAAATTCAACATGAAGGTGCATGGTATCGCCTGGCAAAACAGGTTGTTTAAAACGTGCTTTATCTATTGAGGCGAAAAGATACATTTCATTTTCATTCCGTCCTTCACTACTTTTAAAGCCAAGGATACCTGTCGCTTGTGCCAGCGCCTCTAAAATTAAAACACCTGGAAAAATTGCCAACTCAGGAAAATGTCCCGTAAAAACAGGTTCATTAATCGTCACGTTTTTTATTGCATGTAAACTTTTACGGGGCTCATGGTCAACAACTTTGTCAACAAGTAGCATCGGGTATCTATGAGGGATTAGCTCTTTTATTTCATTGAGTGATATTGGTTTTTTTTCTCTGTCTAAATTAAGAGTGTCCAAATAATTTTTCCTTTCATTGGATTATGTTGATTTATTATTTAATAAGATCAACATAAAAAGTTTGCGTTTTAAATTCAAGTTATTAACTTAGCTTTTTCAGCTATTATTATTTTAATATTATTTAACTAATATTTTTATTAGTATTAGTTTTCTACTCTTATTTGCTTTCGAGTAGTGTTTCTAACACTTTTACCCGCTTCATTAAACTGTCTAACCGTTTAACCCGCGCATTCGTTTTGTTCCACTCTTTATTTGGCGCTGCTGGCATTCCTGATGAATATACACCAGCAGTGGTAACATCTTTAGTAACCATTGCCATACCTGTAAAGATACAGTTATCAGTAATATTAATGTGCCCATTAATACCAACAAGACCTGCAATAGTGCAGTTTTTTCCTATCTCTGTACTACCTGCAATGACGCTACACGCTGCCATGGCGGTATTTTCACCAATAATAACATTATGCGCTATTTGAATTTGGTTATCGAGAATCACACCATCTTTAATAACAGTATCTTCAAGTGCACCTCTATCTATTGTAGTACTAGCACCAATTTCAACATGGTTACCAATAACAACACGACCTAACTGAGGGATTTTATGCCATTTACACTGCTCGCTCTTACCATCGTTAAGTGGGGCGTAACCAAAGCCATCTGAGCCTATAACAGTATTTGCTTGTATTAAACAAGCCTCGCCAATAACGACATCATGATAAATGCTAATATTCGACCAAAGGCTGGTATCTTTGCCTATAGAAACATTTTTACCAATAAAACAACCTGCGCCAATACTCACATTATCATCAAGGCTCACACCTGATTCGATAACCGAATTAGCACCAACACTGACTTTTTTACCTAACTTAACATCATCAGCAATAACAGCACTTGCATGAATACCATCAGCGACTTTTGGGGTTTTATCAAGTAAATTAGCCAATAGGGCATACCCCATGTAAGGGTTGTCCATAACTAATGCATTAACAGGGCACTGAGCTAACATATTATGAGAAACAATAACTGCGCTAGCTTGTGTAGTGCTAAGTTGTGATATATATTTTTTATTTGCCAAAAAAGCAACTTGCCCTAATTGAGCATTAGCCAGTGTCGCCAAACTGCTTATTGCACTATTTTCTGAAAACTTTCCAGCATCAACAATAACTAACTTGGCATCAATATGTTTTGCTATTTCAGCAAGAGTATAAGTCATTGCTTATTTAATCTTGCTAACTTGCTCAACTACTTTACTGGTAATATTAGTAGATGGTTTTGAAAAAACTACCGCTTGCTTTGAGATAACGAGATCAAAATCTTCTTTAGCTGCAATATTGTCAACTACTTGAGTAACTAACGCTAATAACTTATTAGTTTCTTCATTTTTACGTTGACTAATTCTTTGCTGAAACTCTTTCACTTTAACTTGGTATTGTTGGTATAAACCAGACATTTTAGTTTGTAATTCTTTTTTATCTTTTTCACTCATTAAAGAGCCATTACGTTTTAAGTTTTCGTCTTCAAAAGTTAAATCTTTCTGTAGTTGTTCAATAACTGCTTTTTCATCTTTAAACTCTGCTTCTAATGCTTGCATTAACGCAGCAGCTTGAGGGATTTGGCTAATAGCTTCTTGTACATTCACTACCGCAATTTTTTGCTCAAAAGCCATTGCACTACTTGCTAATAACAACGTTGATGCTGTTGCTGTAATCGCCATAGATTTAATAAATTTTTTCAATGTATTTTCCTCTTCTCTTTTATGCTTGGATATAGAATATTATTTATTCGCTTAGTTTAATTTAACAGCTAAGCGCCCTTCTTTACTAGATAAAGTTTACTCGATAAAGTTTGCTAGATAAAACTCACCCGTCAAAGTTAAAATGTTTGACCGATATTAAAGCTAAAGAATGCAGTATCATCATCTTCAACTTCTTTAATGGTTTTAGCAAAGTTAAAAATCATAGGTCCCATTGGAGATAGCCACTGAATTGATAACCCACCTGATGCGCGATAACGGCCAATGTCAGAATAATCAGCAATTTTATCAAACTCAACGGGTGCTAAATCCTGATAATCTGCAATATCAAATTCAGTATCCCAAACATTACCAACATCAATAAAAAAGCTTGTTCTAACGCTATTAGAGTAACTCTCATCTAAAAATGGGGTTGGAACGATTAATTCAACACCACCCACTGCAATAGCATTACCACCCACACTACGTGGTGACGCTTCAACATAGTCATGATCTGGCCCTAAACAACAAGCACTTCCTCCTGTAGGATTAGGCGTACCCGAAATAGGTGTTGGATTACGATAAACTGCACGTGGACCTACGGTATTGTTTTCAAAACCACGTAAAGTATCTGAACCACCTGCTCTAAAATTTTCCCAAAATGGTAACAATTGATCATTACCACGCACTTCACCATAGCCGTTACCATAACCCATCTGTAAGCGAGTTAAAATTGTCCAGCGTTGATCCCGTGTTATTGGGAAATAATATTTACTGTCAAAATTTATTTTAAAATACTGCACATCTGACGTATTCGGTGTCGTAATTTTAAACGATAATTGTTGTGATGAACCCGCAGTTGGAAATGTTCCTCGGTTCAATGTTGATCGAGAAATATTTGCATTAACATCATAATTTTTAAATGCTAATGCTGCATCAGGATCATTAGGATCTGAGTGCAAATCATAAAAAGTTTGAATTTGTTCATAAGTCTCTAACGAGGTGATTTCGTTGTTTTTAAAACCTACACCAAAGCCAATTCGAATATATTCATTAATGGGGAACCCCCAGTTAAGACCAATACCGTAAGTTTTATTATTATAATCAACTAAATTGGCTTGTCCTGCATCGAAAGCTTGATAAAAAATTTGCCCTCCTAATGATACTGCATCAACAGTAAAATATGGATCGGTATAAGAAATACTTGCGCTTTTCGAGTATGTATTTGTATTAATATTAAAGCCTAAGCGATTACCAGTGCCCAAAAAATTATTTTGCTGTACACCCGCATTCAAACTTAACCCCGTTGAATCACCAAAGCCAATACCTGCAGTAAATGAACCTGATGCTTGTTCTTTCACGGCAAAGTCCACATTAACTAAATCATCTTCACCTGCAATTTGATTAGTACTAAACTCAACAGTTTCCATATAAGGTAAGCGAGATAAACGTGCTTTAGAGTGTTCAACCATATTATTTGATAACCAAGCACCTTCCATTTGTCTTAATTCACGACGTAGTACCCTGTCAGCAGTAACATTATTACCACTAAAATTTACTTTATTAACGTAAATACGTTTACCAGGGTCTATTGAAATAGATAATTTAACAGTATGATCTTCATCATTAATATCTGGAATAGTAGTAACTTTTGGGTAAGCATAACCAAAACGACCTAAGAATTTGCTAATAACATCTTCAGTATAAGTAACTTCAGCACCATTATAAAGTTCATCAACCTGTAATGGGTTAATAGCTCTAATTGTTTCGTCAAAACCTGCCATGTCTCCAATAAAATCAACTTCACTAATCCTATAAGTTTCACCCTCTGATACATTTAAAGCAATATATACTGATTGTTTATCGGGTGTCATTGATACTTGAGTTGATTCAACTTTAAAACGAAGATAACCTCGATCCAAATAATAACTATTGATCGTTTCCATATCTCCTTGTAGAGTTTGCTTCTGATATCTATCTGCTGCCATAAAATTCCACCACGGCGAATCAAAAGTAAGCTCTATTCTATCAAGCACTTCAGCATCAGTGAAAACCTCATTACCAACTAGGTTAATTTGAGTAATAGCGGCAGCATCACCTTCTGTGAAGGTGAATTGTAGATTAACTCTATTTCGAGGTAAATGGGTAATAGTTGTACTAACATCAGCATTATATTTACCAACACTGTGATAAAAATCTTCCAGACCCATTTCAATACCTGAAATTACAGTGCGATCTAATGTTTCACCAACACGTATGTTACTACCGTCTAAGCTTTCAATTAATTGTTCATCTTTTAAATCACTATTACCATCAAACGTTATGTCACTAATGGTTTCACGCTCTCTAACTCGGTATACAACACGATTACCATCGCGATATACGCGAATATCATTAAAGTGACCTGACTTATATAAAGATTTAATTGATTGGGAGATTCTAAATTTATTTAAATTATCACCAACGTTAAAAGGGATATGCGTTAACGCCGCGCCTAAAGCAACACGTTGTAAACCTTTTACTTCAATATCTTCAACCTGAAATTCTTCGGCTGCTTGTGCTGTTGTACCTAAAGCGCCTAATAATAAGGCAAAGGCTAATTTTTTAATTATCATAAATGTTTACTTTATTACTTCTTTTAATTTCTACACTTAGGAGCTAGATTTAAAACCTAAAGCC
>JADGDH010000008.1:20782-27040 GCA_016745015.1 Colwellia sp. | reverse complement strand
AATAATAAGGCAAAGGCTAATTTTTTAATTATCATAAATGTTTACTTTATTACTTCTTTTAATTTCTACACTTAGGAGCTAGATTTAAAACCTAAAGCCGTCAATTTGACGGACTAAAGCCCGACCTACATTATTGTCCAACCGAACACATAAGCATGTTATTTTTTAATTTAATATCCGACTAAAATCATTGAACAAAGCAATACTCATTAATGCTAACAATGCAAGTGCACCAAACTTAAATCCAGCTTCTTGGATATTTTCCGGTACAGGCTTTCCTGTTAAAAGCTCTATAAGATAATAGAGTAAGTGCCCGCCATCAAGTACTGGAAGTGGTAAAAGGTTAATTATTCCTAAATTAATGCTAATTAATGCTAAAAAGCCTAAAAAGTAAACAAAACCATAACCTGCACTATCTCCTGCACCTTGAGCTATTGCTATAGGACCACTCAAGTTTTTCACCGAAACATCGCCAGTAATTAATTTACCGATCATATCAAAGCTTAAGGTGATCAAATTCCAAGTGCGGTCAACACTTTCACCTATTGCAGAAAACACACCATAACTAATTTCAATTTGATATTCTTCAGGCCAGCTATCTGTTTTAGGCGAAACACCTAAATAACCAATAAGTTTACCACTTTGCTCAACGCCTTTAGGTGTTACTTTTATTACCTGCTCATCCCCTGCCCGCTCAATGATAATATCTATCGTTTGATTTGGATAAAGTTTGATTTTTTTAGAAAAATCAAGCCACCCTTCTGCTAATTGTTCATTGTTTAGAGCAATAAGTTTATCACCCACTTGCAAACCACTTTTTTCTGCGGGACTATCTGCCCCTACATGTGCAAGCTCATTATATACGTTTGGTCTGTATGGCGTTATTCCTAAACTTGTTAATGCTGATGTTTTTTCTGGAGAAAATAGCCACTCTTTGGTTAATAGCTTATGACTACTCACATATTGGCTTTCACTACTCTTCGTTTTTATGATTATTGAGTCAGCGCCAATTTCACCTACTAATGCCAAGTTTACATCTTGCCAATTTTGTGTTTTTTTACCTCCTACTTCAACAATTTTTACATTGCTAGGAACTTGAGCATAAGCAGCTATCGAATCAGCACTAATATCTCCAATAATTGGCTTGATACTAGGCACGCCAATTAAAAACATTAAATAAAAAGCAAAAATAGCAAAAGCAAAATTAGCAAAAGGTCCTGCAGCAATAATAGCAATACGCTGATAAACTGACTTACTATTAAAAGTTTTATCCTTATCCTGCTCAGGCACATCGTCAACACGCTCATCAAGCATTTTGACATAACCGCCTAACGGTATCATAGCTACTACATATTCAGTCCCATCACGCCCCATTTTACGCCAAATCGCTTTACCAAAACCCACCGAGAAACGTTCAACTTTAACACCATTTTTTCGCGCCACCCAAAAGTGACCGTATTCATGCACTGTAACTAAAATGCCTAGTGCAATAACAAATGAGGCCGTATTCCAAATAAAATCAAACATTATAACTTTTGTTTCCTAACATTAATCTATACATTTTTAATAGTAAAATTTGACAAAATTGAGTTAGCAAACTCACGGACACGCTTATCTAAAGAAATAACCTCATTAATATTACTTACCTGTTCTGAGACAAATTTTTTCACAGAAGTTTCATTTATTTTGTAAATATCAGTAAATTTAATGCGTTCGTCTAAAAATACAGCAACAGCAACTTCATTAGCTGCATTAAGTGCAGTACAAGCTGCTTGCCCCATTCTACAGGCTTCAATGGCCAGTTTTAAGTTTGGATACTTTTGATAATCAACCGCTTGAAAATCAAAAGAAGGGGTTGTGAAAAAATCTAACGGTGCCACGCCTGACTCTATACGTTCAGGATAAGCTAGAGCATGAGCAATAGGTGTGCGCATATCAGGATTACCCATTTGTGCAATTACAGAGCCATCTAAATATTGCACCATTGAATGAATGGTACTTTGAGGATGTAGCACTACTTGAATATCATCTGCTTCTACATTGAACAACCATTTTGCTTCAATAAACTCTAAACCTTTATTCATCATAGTGGCAGAATCAACTGATATTTTTCTTCCCATATCCCAATTGGGGTGTGCACACGCTTGCGCTGGAGTGACTTTTTCAAGTTCACTAAGTGGCAAAGTTCTAAAAGGCCCACCTGAGCCCGTTAGTAATATTTTACTAATACCATTTTGACTTAATTGACAATGCCCAACTCGTGCTTGCTCTTGCCAAGGCAAACTTTGAAAAATAGCATTATGTTCACTATCTATTGGTAATAGCTCAGCACCTGATTGCTTAACCGCATCAATAAAAATAGCGCCTGAGGTTACTAACGCTTCTTTATTTGCTAGTAAAACTCGTTTACCTGCTTTTACTGCTGCTAACGTTGGCATTAGCCCTGCTGCACCAACAATGGCGGCCATAACAGTGTCAGTGTCAGAAGAGTAAGCAAGTTCGATTAAGGCATCATTGCCAAATTTTACGGTTATATCACCAAGGTTTTCCTTAACTAAACGTAACGTTAACAGCTCTGCATGTTTTGATGAACCCATAACAACAGTATGAGGACGAAACTCAATGCATTGTTCAACAAGCTTATCTACACTTGTGTTTGCAGATAAGCTAGCTACGTTAAATTTTTCAGGATGTAAACGAACAACATCTAAAGTACTTTTACCTATAGAGCCTGTTGAACCTAAGATACAAAGCTTACGAGTACTTAACTGGTTAAATGGCTTTTCTTCTATCACTGACATTACCAACCAAATAATACATAACAAAGTGCAAAAACGGGTGCCGTTGCCGTTAGGCTATCAATTCTATCTAAAATACCACCATGACCTGGTAAAATAGAACCGCTATCTTTAACACCTGCTTGGCGTTTGAACATACTTTCGTTAAGATCGCCCAAGACTGACACTGTTGTGATCAACACGGTTACTAATAATGCTGTGATTGTTTGCTCGTTGCTCCAGGCTAGCTGATAGGCAGTAAATGCAACTAAAATACAAGCAGATACAACTCCCCCTAAGAAACCTTCAAAGGTTTTACCAGGGCTAACATTAGGCATCAATTTATTTTTTCCAAATGCCTTACCGACAAAATAGGCACCTACATCAGCACTCCACACCATTAAAAATAGAAACATTAATAACTGTGCACCATGATAAGAATCAGCTTGATAATTGTTAGTACGAATAACCATAAAAGCAAGCCAGGTGGGCACTAAAGTTAACAAGCCAAACGTACCTCGAACAGAGCGATGTTTAGACCAGAACCCACTAGAATTAGGGTATGAAAACATTAAAAAAGCAGAAAGCACCCACCAAGCCACGGCTAGCCATAATAAAGCAGATACATACTCATGTAGCTGTGCAGAATTAATCCATAAACTATCAGGGGAAATAACAGCCCAAATTCCAGCGATTAAAACAATGGTTGTTGCAACAAACCCTATTCTTCGGGTTTTAGAATCAACCCCCATTAATGTCCCCCACTCCCAAGCACCAATACCTATAATCATCACCAACAAAGCAGCGAAATACATTAAAGGTAAATAAAAAATTGCTGAGATTGCAGCAGGAGCTAAAATTAGTGCCGTAATAATTCGTTGTTTAAGCAAGTTATATCCTTTTTATTTTAGTAAGTTTTAAGCCATCATTCTTATAGTTTTACTGACTTATTTACTCATCTTTATTTTTCTATTTGTTTAACTTGTTCGCCTGTTTTACCAAAGCGACGCTCTCTTTGATCAAAGACATCTATTGCTTTTTCAAACTCTACTTCATTAAAGTCAGGCCACAAAATTTCAGTAAAATAAAATTCTGCATAAGCCGATTGCCATAACAGGAAATTACTAATACGGTAATCACCACCAGTACGAATCAATAAATCAAGCTCAGGGAGCCCAGATAAACAAGTCTGTTTATGCAGTGAATGTTCATTAATATCTTCAAGTAGCATTTCATCTTTTTGAACTTTGCTTGCAAGCTGTTTTGCCGCATTAGCAATATCCCAACGGCCGCCATAATTTGCCGCTACCGATAAAACTAAACCTGTATTGTCTGCCGTTAATAATTCCGATTTTTTAATACTTTTTTGTAATTTATCAGAAAAGCGGCTTAAATCGCCAATAACCTGAAAACAAATATTATTCTTATGTAAGCGCTTAACTTCTCTAGTTAACACAAACATAAACAAATCCATTAACACACTAACTTCTTTCGCTGGTCGTTGCCAATTTTCACTACTAAAAGCGAACAAGGTCAGTGCTTTCACCTGCGCTTTACGCGCACCTTTAACAACAGCACGAACAGACTCAACACCTGCTTTATGTCCCGCAACACGACCTTTCCCTTGAGCTTGCGCCCAGCGTCCATTGCCATCCATAATAATAGCTATATGTTGAGGCTTTTTTTTATCTTCATCTAGTGATGCTACGTTAGTGGTCACTGATCATCCTTTAACAATAGTTTTATGAAACACAGAGCAGTAATCAATAATCAATATTAATGTTCACCTGCCTTTGTTTTAAAAAACTAAATCTCCATCAATTCAGATTCTTTTTTAACCAATATGTCATCAACTTGTTTAACAAAGGTATCGGTTACTTTTTGAATACCATCTTCTGCTTGGTGATGTTCATCTTCACTGATCTCTTTCTCCTTTAATAAGCTTTTAAAATCAGAATTAGCATCACGACGAATATTACGAATAGCTATTTTCCCACCTTCAGCCTCACCACGAACAACTTTAACTAAATCCTTACGGCGTTCTTCTGTTAATGGTGGTAATGGAATACGGATAAGCGTACCGTTTGATTGTGGATTCAAACCCAGATCAGATTTCATAATCGCTTTTTCTACTGCTGCAATCATGCCTTTATCAAAAACGGTAATTGATAGATTACGCGCGTCAGGCACTGAAATATTACCGACTTGGTTTAATGGCGTCTCCATTCCATAGTAATCAACACTAATGTTATCTAGTAATGAAGCGTGTGCACGTCCAGTTCTCACTTTATTTAGAGTGCTTTTTAAAGATTCAATGCTTTTTGCCATACGCTCTTGCGCATCTTCGATAATTTCATCTATCACTGTGTCTATTCCTACAATAATTTAAGTGGTATTTAATTCAAAATAAGGGTTAATTAAAAAAATAATAACCAAAGTTCAAACAACGTCAATTTACGAGTTTCTAATTACCGTACCTTCATCTTGCCCCATGATAACCGCTTTCAGTGCACCTGGTTTATTCATATTGAACACTCGAATTGGCATGTTATGGTCACGTGCTAAGGTAAAGGCCGCTAGATCCATTACTTTTAATTCTTGATCTAATACTTCATCAAAAGTTAGTTCGCTATAAAGTTCAGCTTCAGGGTTTTTTACTGGATCTTCGGAATAAATACCATCAACTTTCGTGGCTTTTAAGACTACATCGGCTTCAATTTCAATGCCACGTAAACAAGCAGCAGAATCTGTAGTAAAAAATGGATTACCTGTTCCAGCTGAAAAGATAACGACACGGCCAGATTTTAATAAACTAATGGCATTTGCCCAATTATAACGTTCGCAAACCCCCGCTAAATCAATAGCTGACATTAAGCGCGTATTAACAAAGGCTCGATGGAGAGCATCACGCATAGCCAAACCATTCATAACTGTTGCCAACATTCCCATTTGGTCGCCAACAACACGGTTCATACCAGCTTCAGCAAGTCCTGCTCCACGAAATAAATTACCACCACCTATAACTAAACCAACTTGAATATCCATTTCAACTAATTCTTTGATTTCTTGCGCCATACGATCAAGAATCTTTGGGTCAATACCAAAGCCCTCTTCTCCCATAAGAGCCTCACCACTAAGTTTAAGAAGAATACGACGATAAGATGGTTTTGGGTTAATACTCATGTGAGAAAATTCCTATTTGGCTCGCTGAAAAAAGGCTAGGGTCAAAAAGACCGCTGACATTTTAGTACGTTTAGCCTATCCAAGAAAGGCTTAACTGAAAAAATCCCCGTTATTATGCTATTTAAAGAGTAATACATGAAAAAAAAGCACAAAAAAACACCTACCGAGGTAGGTGTTTGAGGTAGGTGTTTAATATAACTCTAACTGGTTGGACGCATAAAAAAGCGATAGCAACAAAGCTAGTCGTTCAAGTAGGACGAATTAACCTTTGGCAGCAGCGATTTGTGCTTCTACTTCA
>JADGDH010000008.1:0-20682 GCA_016745015.1 Colwellia sp. | reverse complement strand
AGTGCAGCAACACCATTTGCTTCTTTAATTAAGATAGTACCTTCAGCAGCAATGTTACCTGCTTTTTTAGCCGCTTTTGCTTGACCGTTCTTACGCATGTTTTCAATCGCAAGTTCCATATCACCGTCAGCTTCTTGTAACGCTTTTTTACAATCCATCATGCCCGCAGCTGTGCGTTGACGTAATTCTTTAACCATTGCAGCAGTAATTGCCATGAGTTAATTCCTCTGTTTTCAGTTACCCCCATAATTACTGTTTAAATACTGAATGTAATAAACACTAAGAAAATGGGAATAAATAGTAAATTAGATGTCATAAAAGCAAAGCGGTAAACTATTTTAAAACTAAAGTTTATTTGCAATGCTTTTATGAATAAACGAAATATTTTGCTTAATTACTCTTTATTAATAGGAAAGTTATTAATAAAAAAGTAATTACTCAGCTTCAACAAAACCGTCTTTTTCAGCTTGTACAACGATGTTTTGCTCACGACCAGAAAGTACGGCGTTAGCAACAGCGTCACAGTATAAAGTTACTGCACGAATAGCATCATCGTTACCAGGAACAATGTAATCAATGTTATCTGGGTTTGAATTAGTATCAACAACAGAAACTACTGGGATACCAAGGTTGTTTGCTTCTTTAATAGCAATATGTTCGTGATCGGCATCAATGATAAAGATAGCATCAGGTAAACCACCCATGTTCTTAATACCACCTAAGCTTTTATCAAGCTTTTCCATTTCACGAGTACGCATTAACGCTTCTTTTTTAGTTAAAGCTTCAAAAGTACCGTCAGTGCTTTGCGATTCAAGATCTTTTAAACGTTTGATTGATTGACGAACTGTTTTCCAGTTGGTCAACATACCACCTAACCAACGGTGATTAACGAAAAATTGATCAGATTTAATTGCTGCATCTTTGATAGCATCACTTGCCGCACGTTTAGTACCAACAAATAAAACTTTACCTTTTTTAGAAGAAACATTGTTAATGAAAGCAAGTGCTTCATTAAACATAGGAACTGTTTGTTCAAGGTTGATGATATGAACTTTATCGCGAGAACCGAAAATGAACGGCTTCATTTTTGGATTCCAGTAACGAGTTTTGTGTCCAAAATGAACACCAGCTTTAAGCATATCGCGCATTGAAACGTTTGACATTGTATTTTCCTTTAATGGGGTTAAGCGTTCATACACCCAAATATACACGACTCTTTTTGCTGTAACCTTGAGTTACTTTTAATAAAGTAAGCAACAAGACCTAGTTCAGCCGAGCACCCCGGTATATTTTTAACAGATGTATGTGAGTTTATAATATAATCAAGTTGCTTCTAAGCAGACATTGACCTGTTTAATTGGCGCTAAAACAAGGATTGCTTAACAGATAAACAATCACTAAGATTTCAACGCGGCACTTTATACCATAAAATGACAAATTTAACTAGAAAAAAATTTACTGGGATAATTGACTTTATCGCGGTAAAATCACTAAATTAGTGAGCTCACTAAGTTAGTTCAAACCAAACAATTTTTAGGTAAGTAATGACAATACCGAACGTACCAGCACAACTGTTTTTTTTATACGACAGTCACTGCCCTTGGAGTTATGTAGCAACGAAACTTGTAAACGAAATTAACAATGCATTTCCTGATATAACTTTAAACTTATGGCATACAGCCTTCTTTGATGGAAAAAATGGTGAAGCTACTCGCATTAAAGTGAATGAAATAAATGAAGTCGAAAAATTGGCTAACTTTCACTTTTCAACTAATTATAAAAAGACACTTGATCAGAGTAAAGATTCTATCTTATCTGCTAACTTAATGACTTGGGCACAACACAAAACACCAAATCTAGCATTGCCTTTATTAAATGCTCTGCACAAAGCACATTTTGAGCAAGGGAACAACCTAACTACCCAAACAGATTTAGATGAAATAATAAGTCAACTAAAGCTATCTCCACCATCAAAAGCATGTAAAGGTGATAAGCTAAGTAAAGATGCTCTAATGCAGTTAGAGGAAATCTTTTCTCTGCAAGAAATTATAAATACCGAGGCAATTCCAGCGCTACTGTTAGCGGTTGATGATCAATTAATATTATTAAATCATAACTTCTATTTAGCACAGCCCAAAGCAATTGTTGAAGCGGTACAATTAGAATTGAATAAATACTTAGATCAAGTGAAGTAATTAATTATTTCAATTGGTATTAACCTCTAAAAATACGTAAAGAGAACTCAATGGCCATACAAATTAAAAGCCAAGATGAAATAGCAAAAATGCGCGTAGCCGGACAGCTCGCTTGTGATGTATTAGAAATGATCGCTCCCCATGTAAAAATAGGGGTAACTACTGATGAGCTAAACACTTTATGTGCTGATTATACTGAAAAAGTACAAGAAGCCATTTCTGCCCCCTTAAATTACCATAACTTTCCAAAATCAATTTGTACTTCAATCAACCATGTTGTTTGTCATGGTATTCCTGACAGCACAAGATTAAAAGATGGTGATATCATCAATATTGATATTACTGTCATTAAAAATGGTTATCATGGTGACACCAGTAAAATGTTTTTAATTGGCGACGTATCGGCTGAAGATAGTCGCTTGTGTCGTTTGGCACAAGAGTCTTTATATGTAGGATTGAAAAAAGTAAAACCCGGTGCTGATTTTGGTGAAATAGGCACTGCCATTCAAAAATTCATAAAAAGCAAAGGTCGTTATAGTATTGTCAAAGACTACTGTGGCCATGGCATTGGCGAAGCATTTCATGAAGAACCACAAATCGTCCATTATAAAAATAGAGCGGGTGAAAAAATGCGTGAAGGCATGTGTTTTACTATAGAGCCGATGATCAACCTAGGTAAAGCAAAAACTGATTTAGACAAAGAAGATAATTGGACTGTATACACCAGCGATGGTAAAAACTCAGCTCAATGGGAACATACTATTGTAGTAACTAAAACTGGCTGCGAAATATTAACATTACGAAAAGAAGAATCAATAAGCCGTATTCTTAACAACTAAAACACCATCATTAATAGGTAAGCACGTGAACAACTACACTATAACAAGTAATATCATCCCCGCTGAATTTATTAATCAATTAGCCATTACGGCTGACACTATATCTAGTAAAGACATTTGTCAATTAACGCTCAATTTCAATGAATGGTTAAAAAAAGCTTTTAACGATAATGATGTTCAAGATCTATTAATTGCCCGTGCTGTATTTGTAGACAATATACTCGCCAAACTTTGGTGCCAACATCACCTTGATGAATTTCAAGTAAGTTTAGTTGCAGTAGGTGGTTATGGTCGCGGTGAGCTTCATCCCTTTTCTGATATTGATATTCTATTGTTAACTCAGGATGATATAGACCTAAATTTAGAAGAAAACATATCAAGATTTATTACCCAACTTTGGGATATAAAACTTGATATTGGCCATAGTGTTCGCTCAATTAAAGAGTGTATAAAACAAGCAGTCAATGATGTTACTGTTTTCACTAACTTAATAGAAATGCGGCAAATATCAGGTGATAAAACACTAACGCAACAGCTGCAACCACTATTGAATGAAGACGCATTTTGGACCTCAGAGAAGTTCTTTATTGCTAAACGAGAAGAACAAGAAAAACGACACCAGCAATATCATGGAGCAGCCTATACGTTAGAGCCTAATTTAAAAGCTAGCCCTGGCGGTTTGCGTGATCTTCAAACTATTGCTTGGGTCGCTAAGCGCCATTTTCTAGCTGACTCATTAGAGGAGTTGGTAGAACATCACTACCTTTACCCCAATGAACTAGCTGAGCTTATAGAAGCACAAGACTACTTATGGCGTATGCGTTTTGCCCTGCATTTTGTTGCTAAGCGTAATGAAAACCGTTTATTATTTGACTATCAAACTGACGTTGCCAAAATGATGGGTTTTGGTGATGAAGGTAAGGCACCTGTTGAACGCATGATGAAGCGTTTCTTTCGTATTATTGAGCGTATTGGTGAACTAAATACCATTTTATTACAACGTTTTAAACAAGAAATTATTCAAGATCCTGAACAAACCAATAGCAGAACCATCAATCAAGATTTTGAATTGGTTGACAACCTTATTAATACCACCAACGACAGAATTTTTATTCGATCAGTAAAAATAATTGAAATGTTTTTGATTATTGCTCAAGAGCCTAGCATCAAAGGTATTCATTCTCATACGTTAAGGTTAATGCGAAATGCAAGGCGCCGCTTAATTTCAGGCCTAGTAGATTACGCCCAATGTCGAAAAATTTTTATGGCGATAATAAAGCACCCTCGAGGCTTAGGTTTAGCCTTTAGCTTAATGCATCGTCACGGTATTATTGGCTCTTATTTACCCTTATGGCATAATATTACAGGCCAAATGCAATTTGATTTATTTCATGCTTACTCCGTTGACGAGCATAGCTATAGAGTAGTAAAAAACCTTTACCAATTCAGTCAAAAAGAACACAATCATAAATACCCTTTATGTAGCAAAATAATGCAGAAAATTCGTAAACCTGAAGTTCTATACTTAGCAGGAATTTTTCATGACATTGCTAAAGGCCGAGGCGGTGACCATGCAAAATTAGGCGCAGTAGATGCATTACTTTTTTGCCAATCACACCAAATGAACAAACATGATAGTAGAATGGTTTCTTGGTTGGTAGAAAGCCATTTAATCATGTCTGTTACTGCCCAGCGCCGTGATATTAATGATGAAAACGTAATTCGCACCTTTAGTGAACTTGTTCGTGATGAAGCGCATCTTGACTATTTATACTGTTTAACGGTTGCTGATATGCGTGCGACTAATGAAAGTTTATGGAATAGTTGGAAAGGGAACCTATTACAAGACTTGTATTTTAATACCTTAAGGGCCCTTCGCCGCGGCTTATCAAAACCAGTTGAAACACGCTCTAAAATCCGTGAAAACCAACAACAAGCAAGAAATATTTTAGTTAAAACTCAAATTGATGAAAGCGAACTTAATTCTTTATGGCAAGAATTTAGGGTAGATTACTTTTTACGATACTCTCCTGAGCAAATTGCCAGACATTGCCAACGCATAATAGGTCATAACAGAGCAGAGCCTCTTGTTATCATTAGTCCTAAACCTTACCGCGGAGGAACCGAGGTTTTTGTATTTGCCAAAGAAAAATTAAACACTTTTGTTAATACTGTCGAGTTATTAGCGAGTAAAAGGCTCTCTATTCATGATGCTAAAATTATCACAACTAAAACTGGCTATACGGTAAATACTTTTATCATTCTGGATTCAAACGGTAAAGCGCTAAAAGAGAGTTATCACACCCAAGAAATAGCGCAAGCGCTTACAGAAAGATTAACACAAGATAATTATTGTAATGTTTCAACGCAACCAGCGCGTAGAGAAGTTAAACACTTTAAATTTCCATTGAAAGTGAGCTTTATTAAAATTAGCGCTAAAAGCAAAACAATGATTGAAATTATAGCATTAGACAGACCTGGGTTACTTGGCAATATTGCCCAAGTATTTCAACAACTACAAATTAATATTCATTCAGCAAAAATCACTACCTTTGGCGAAAAAGCCGATGATGTTTTCACTATTTCAAGCAGTGAAAATGCGGCATTAACTGAAGACGAAAAACAATATTTAGCTGATAAATTAACCCAAGAAATAGACTAAAACAATAGGAATTTATAAATGACCAGTTTAAAGGCGTTATCTGTAACGATAGAGCAAGCTTTTGAAGATAGAGCTAACATTAGCCCATCAACTGTATCTGACTCAGTGAAAACCGCTGTTTTAGATTCTCTTGCAGCATTAAATAATGGCTCTGCGCGTGTTGCCGAAAAAATCAATGGTCAGTGGCATGTTCACCAATGGCTTAAGAAGGCTGTATTATTATCATTTCGTATATGGGACAACCAAGTTATTGATGGCGCTGAAAGTACCTTTTTTGATAAAGTGCCAATGAAATACGATGGCTATACCCAAGCCATGTTTGAAGCTGATGGCGTGCGAATAGTACCTGGCGCTTCAGTACGTACTGGTAGCTTTATCGGTAAAAACGTAGTGGTTATGCCTAGCTTTGTTAATATTGGCGCTTTTGTAGATGAAGGTTGTATGGTTGACGGGTGGGCCACTGTTGGCTCGTGTGCACAAATAGGTAAAAACGTGCATTTATCTGGTGGTGTTGGTATTGGTGGTGTATTAGAGCCATTACAAGCTGGTCCAACTATTATAGAAGATAATTGCTTTATTGGTGCCCGCTCTGAAATAGTTGAAGGTGTTGTTGTAGAAGAAGGCGCGGTTATTTCAATGGGTGTTTACATTGGTCAAAGCACACGCATTTATGATCGTGAAACAGGCGAAGTGCATTATGGACGTGTTCCTGCTGGTTCAGTGGTTGTTCCGGGTAACTTACCGTCAAAATGTGGAAAATACAGTCTATATGCTGCAATCATTGTAAAAAAAGTTGATGCTAAAACCCGCGCTAAAACAGGTATTAATGAATTATTACGTTTAGCCGAATAAAAAATAGCTCTGAGTAATAGAAGTTACTAGATAATAGTAACTTCTATTGTTAATTTCTTAACTCGTTACTTATTTTTCATTTCTTCTATTTTTACTTTCCAAATAGCAGGACCTGTAACATGAGCAGACTCACCTGAGCTATCAACAGCAACTGTTACTGGCATGTCTTCTACTTCAAACTCATAAATTGCTTCCATACCCAAGTCTTCAAAAGCAACAACACGTGCTTTCTTAACCGCTTTAGACACTAAATACGCTGCACCGCCAACCGCCATTAAGTACACTGATTTATGCTTCTTAATATTTTCTACCGTAGCTGCACCACGTTCAGATTTACCAATAGAGCCTAAAAGGCCTGTTTGAGATAACATTAATTCAGAGAACTTATCCATTCGTGTAGCCGTTGTGGGGCCTGCTGGGCCAACCGCTTCGTCACCAACAGCATCAACTGGGCCAACGTAATAAATAAATTTATCGGTAAAATCAACTGGTAGCTCTTCGCCTGCGGCTAACATGTCTTGAATACGTTTATGTGCAGCATCACGACCTGTTAAAATAGTACCGCTAAGCAGCACAGTTTCGCCTGTTTTCCATTCACCAATATCAGCTTTAGTTAATCCATCAACATTAACACGGCGAACATCTTCACCCACTTCCCAAGTAATATCTGGCCATTCTTCTAATTTAGGTGGCGTTAAATCAGCAGGGCCTGAGCCGTCAAGGTGAAAATGTACATGGCGTGTTGCTGCACAATTTGGGATCATCACAACAGGCTTAGAAGCCGCGTGGGTTGGTACCGCATTTATTTTTACATCAACTACAGTTGTTAAACCACCAAGACCTTGTGCACCAATACCTAAATTATTAACGCGTTCAAAAATTTCTAAACGTAATTCTTCTTCAGCATTTTGTGGCCCTCTGTCCATTAACTCTTGAATATTAACAGGATCCATTAAACTTTCTTTAGCAAGTACACCCGCTTTTTCAGCAGTACCACCAATACCTATACCTAGCATACCTGGCGGACACCAGCCTGCACCCATTGATGGTAAGGTTTTCACTACCCAGTCAGCAATAGAATCAGACGGATTTAACATTGCCATTTTAGTTTTGTTTTCACTACCACCACCTTTGGCTGCAATCATCACTTCAATTTCATTACCTTCAACAAGGTCAATGTGTACAACTGATGGTGTGTTATCTTTAGTGTTTTTACGTGCACCTGCAGGGTCAGCAACAATAGAAGCACGCAAAGGGTTATCAGGGTTAAGATAAGCTCGGCGAGTACCTTCATCAACCATTTGTTGCACGGTCATATCCGTTTTATCCCACTTAACCGCCATACCTACTTTTACAAAACATGTAACAATGCCAGTGTCTTGGCAAATAGGACGTTTTCCTGTTGCCGACATACGTGAATTAATAAGGATTTGTGCAATAGCATCTTTTGCCGCAGTATTTTGCTCTTTGTGATAGGCTTTTTCTAATGCCTGTATAAAGTCTAACGGGTGATAATAGGAAATATATTGCAGTGCATCTTCAATACTATCGATTAAGTCTTGTTGTTTGATAATTTTATCGGACATGTTGCTCTCAGCTTCTGTTAAAAGTGTGTATAATATTTTCTATTATAATACCTTTCTATTGAAACTGCTGCTAGTAGCTAATAGTCGAAATTCAGAGAAACAACACCTTGTATTCATCACAGTCCTCATCATTCCCACTTGCTTTGTCAGTAAAAGCTTTAACATTGGCAAATGATGTCACGCCATTAGATTTATTTACCCCTCTGGCAAAAAAACCGTGGGCAATTTGGTTAGACTCTGGGCAAAGTGACCATATTGATGCCTGTTTTGATATTTTAGTATGGCAACCAGAGGTGACCTTATGTACTTATGGGAATAAAACCAATATTCATTGTACAACAACAAATGAAACACAAATAAGTGAAGGTGACCCACTACTTTTACTAGAAACAGTGCAAAAACAAGTTTTATCAACATTAGCGCTTTCAAACTCAGAAACATCAAAACTAAACTTGCCTTTTTTAGGTGGCACATTAGGCTATTTTGCCTATGACTTAGGACGTCGCTTTGAAAAATTACCTGAGCAAGCAGAACAAGATATTACACTGCCTGAAATGGCTGTTGGAATTTATAGCCAAGCAGTAATTTTTGATCATAAAAGTCAGCAATTCTTCTTGGTTTGCCCACAAGAAAGGCGTGCAGAATTAACATGTTTTTTAAAAAGCTTAGTCACATCAAGCAACGCAAATAAATTCTCATCTACAGATTTTTCTTTAACATCCAACTGGCAAAGTAATATGGATAAAGCCAGTTATATTGAAAAATTTAATCAGGTTCAAAATTATTTATTGTCTGGCGATTGTTATCAAATTAACTTGGCACAGCGCTTTAATGCAGAATATCAAGGCGATGAATTTCAAGCTTATTGTGCCCTAAGAGTTGAAAACAAAGCACCCTTTTCAGCTTTCATGAGACTAGAAAAATCGAGTATTTTAAGTGTTTCACCAGAACGTTTTTTACAATGCAAACAAGGTAAAGTGCAAAGTAAACCAATAAAAGGCACTATGCCTAGAAGTTCAAATAAAACACAAGATGAACAAAATGTACAAATACTTGCTAACTCAGCAAAAGATCGCGCTGAAAACGTAATGATAGTTGACTTACTCCGTAATGATATGTCAAAAGTATGTAAACCAAGCACGGTTGTTGTGCCTAAACTATTTGAAATTGAAAGTTTTCCTGCTGTACATCACCTTGTTAGTACAGTGGAAGGTGAACTTGCAGAACAATACAGTGCTAGCGATTTATTGCGAGGGGCATTTCCAGGAGGATCAATCACGGGTGCTCCAAAAATACGCGCTATGGAGATTATAGAGCAACTTGAACCTCACAGGCGTAGTGTTTATTGTGGCAGCATTGGTTATATTTCAACCTGTGGCACTATGGATACTAGCATTACTATTCGTACGTTGATTTGTGAAACCAAGCAAACCAATACGTCATCAAAAACAAAACCTAACAAAATATATTGTTGGGCTGGTGGTGGCTTAGTTGCAGACTCTATTGCAGTAAGTGAATTTCAAGAAACATTGGATAAAGTGAACCTTATTTTACCCGTATTAGCAAAACTGAATAGGCAAGGATATATCAACTATGAATAAAAATGACTTCTTATTTCGATTTAATTTAAATCAACACAATGATTCTTGTCATAATTACCGACATCATTCACCTTTAAAATCAGCTGCTGTGCTAATAGCCTTATTTGACCATAGCAAGGAAGATAACAAGTCTTCATCTAGCGGATTACAAGTACTTTTAACCAAAAGAGCAAGCCATTTAAAGCATCACCCTTCTCAAATAAGCTTCCCTGGTGGGAGAGCCGAACTAACAGATACCGACTTAGTACACACAGCATTAAGAGAGGCTCAAGAAGAAATAGGGTTAGATCCTGAAGCCGTGACTGTGCTTGGTCAACTGCCTAGCTATGAAGTTATTAGTGGTTATGAAGTCACCCCAATTATCGCTATTATTGATTCAATTCAAGCGTATCAAAAAGATGATAACGAAGTTGATGAAATATTTCATGTACCCTTACAACACTTTTTGCAAAATGAAAATCATCATTGTGTTGTTTCTCAGCGTAAAGGTCTTAACCTTAATATCCATTTTTATCCCTACAAACATTATAATATCTGGGGTGCAACGGCTGCGATAATGAAAGACCTAGCCAACCGAATTAAATAACAAATACATCCAATATTACAATTTTTATAAATTAGCGTTAACAGACACTGAAAGTTATTGTAAAAAACAACAACTTTCAGCTATCATTACCTATATTAAAAACAGAAACAACCACTCCACTCAAAACTTTATTCGGAATTCTGCATGATTAGTGTATTTGATATGTTTTCAATTGGTATTGGCCCTTCTAGCTCTCATACTGTTGGTCCAATGAAAGCGGCAAAACTTTTTGTTGATAATCTCAAAGAGCAAGTACTATTAACTAAAGTAGATAGAGTGAAATGTGAGCTATTTGGTTCTCTGGGTCAAACAGGCATTGGACATGGCACAGGTAAAGCCGTCATTTTAGGTTTGTCTGGTGAAACCCCCGAAGATATACCCGTTAATTCAATTGAAACAATTCTTTCACAAGTGGTAGACAGCCAAAAAATCAAACTCAATGACAGCCATATTGTTAATTTTCCCAAAGATGATGCGATTATTTACCATCATAGAAAAACATTACCTGCTCATGCAAATGCTATGACTCTTTTTGCTTATCAAAGTGAAACTATTATTTCAGAACAAACCTATTATTCTATTGGTGGTGGTTTTATCGTTCAAGACTGTGACTTTGAAAAAGAAAAAAATAAAGCGTTATCGTTACACTCTAATATTAACAAACCTCACAAATTTGCTAATGCTGCTGAACTACTTGTACTTACACAAAAAAGTGGGCTGAGTATTAGCACCATTATGATGAATAATGAAAAGTGCTTAAATGATGAAGTAATTATTCGCACTAAATTAATTGAGATTTGGAACGCAATGCGTAGCAGTGTAGACCGTGGTATAGCAACGGAAGGCATCTTACCTGGTGGCCTAAAAGTAAACCGTAGAGCACCTGCATTATATCGTTCATTAATGGTAGAAAAATCTAACGACCCATTAACAGCAATGGACTGGGTAAACTTGTTTGCATTAGCAGTGAATGAAGAAAATGCAGCAGGTAGCCGTGTTGTAACCGCTCCCACTAATGGTGCTGCTGGCATTATTCCTGCTGTGTTATGTTATTATGACAAATTTGTAAAACCAGTCTCTGATGATGATTGCATTCGCTATTTACTTACAGCAGCAGCCATAGGTATTTTATATAAAACCAACGCTTCTATTTCTGGCGCAGAGGTAGGTTGTCAAGGAGAAGTAGGCGTTGCTTGTTCAATGGCAGCAGGTGCACTAACCGAAATTATGGGCGGCACACCAATTCAAGTAGAAAACGCAGCTGAAATAGGCATGGAGCATAACTTAGGCTTAACATGCGACCCTGTAGGAGGATTAGTACAAGTACCTTGTATTGAACGAAATGCTATGGGTTCAGTGAAAGCTATTAATGCTTCTAGGTTAGCACTTCGTGGTACAGGTACATCAAAGGTTTCTTTAGATAAAGTAATCAAAACCATGTGGGATACAGGTAATGATATGAAAACTAAATATAAAGAAACGTCTCGGGGTGGTTTAGCCGTAAATATTATTGAATGTTAAGCATACAATAAATTTGCTAGAGTCAATTCCAATTCACAGACTATTTAGTCGGCAATTTAACATCCGCAAACATTTCATCAACTTCTACATTGTTTTTTAATAACATCGCTTGAGTAACAACATGCTTGTTTAAATGTGGAGCAAAACGTTCAATAAAATCAAACATATAACCACGTAAGAAGCTACCACGTCTAAAACCAATTTTAGTCGTACTCGCTTTAAATAAATGACTAGCATCGATAGTAACAAGATCGTTATCAATTTTAGGATCAATAGCCATTGAAGCAATAACACCAATACCTACACCAAGGCGAACGTAAGTTTTAATAACATCAGCATCTGTCGCTGTAAAAGCAATTTTAGGCTCCGCTCCTGCTTTTTCAAAAGCAGAATCTAACTCAGAACGCCCCGTAAAACCAAAGACATAAGTAACTAAAGAATATTTAGCAATATCGTGAATTGTTAAATCTTGTTTTTTCGCTAAAGGGTGATCTTTTCTAACAATAATGCTTCGATTCCAATGATAACAAGGCAACATCACCAAATCGTTATATAAATGCAGTGATTCAGTCGCAATAGCAAAATCAGCATCACCTTTTGCCGCAGCATCACTAATTTGCGCTGGTGTGCCCTGAGACATTTGCAACGATACTTTAGAATATTTCTTAATAAAACCTTGTATCACTTCAGGTAAAGCATAGCGTGCTTGCGTATGGGTAGTCGCAATACGCAATTTTCCTTCGTCTGGTTGAGTATGTTCACGGGCAACTGCTTTTATACCTTCAACTTTAGATAAAATTTGCTGAGCGATGTTAATTACTTCTTGCCCTGCTGGGGTTACATGAGTCAAGTGTTTACCACTACGACCAAAGATTTGAATACCCAATTCATCTTCAAGCATTCTAACTTGTTTGGAAATACCTGGCTGAGAAGTAAAAAGTACTTCTGCAGTAGCAGAGACGTTAAGATTATTATTTAGCACTTCAACGATGTAACGCAATTGTTGCAATTTCATATGTGTACTCAAGAGGCGAGTTTTAGGGACTTTCTTAGACCAAAATAATATACTTAATTGAACATTTATTCCATATCAAATTGCATTTTTTGTAAATTAAATTCAACATATATGGCCAAACACGCTAAAGATTTTTTTAAACTAGCTTATAATTTATAATACAAACTCATTTAATATATCTAAATATTAGAATAAAGTGTAAGTTACGCTTTGCTAAACATTACATTTTTTGTAGACTGCTATTATCCAAGTGGATAGCTATTCCATTATTAAAAAAATAAGAGCTTTAACATGATCGCTATTATCGTAGGTTTAATCGTTACCTTAATTATTTTTGTTGTTGTTATCAGTGCGATTCAACAGCATAAAGAAAAACAAGATACTGAAAAAAGAGTCAAAGTGGCAAAACAAAAAGCTATTATAGATGAAAGCGAAGAGCTTATTTTAAATTTAGCTAATATACCTTCTAGCCCAAACTTAGCTAAAATTTTAAACCGAAGAAGTTTAAATGCAGCCAAAGTAATGAAAGAATTAATGCCCGATGTAAAAGGCATAAAAAAGAAGGTTAGCGATCTTAGCGCCCGCTTAGAGGCTGCAGAAGATTTAGCAGCAAGTAAAAGTAATGATGACACTTTTATGTTGCCAGATAATGAGCAACAAATATTAGCTATTTTGCAATGCATCAAAAAATTACGTGCCACATTAAAGTCAGAGCAAAGTAAAGGGGTTCTTGATGCACAAGCTTTTACACAGGAAGATCAGCGTTTAGATGCAATGCAATTAAAAATAAATATAGAAAGTTTAGTCAAACGGGGTGGCCAAGCACAGAGTAAGGAAATGCTAGGCTCTGCTCGTCAATATTATGAAAAAGCATTACAAACCTTAGCTAAACACCCTATAAAAACAGAATACATTAAAACTAAAAACTCTGAAATCACACAAAAATTAGAAGAAATTACAGATTCATTGAAAGTAACTAACGCGTCTGATGCTGCTAAAAAAGCTAAAAATGAAGAAAATGAATTAGATGTTTTATTTCAACCTAAAAAGAAATGGTAAAACCGACACAGCCGTCTTTGTAGAAATTACATTTATAGAAATGAAAATACTAAGCCAGCTTTTGCTGGCTTTTTCTTATTTGTCTGTTTTATTGAGATTATAACGTGGAAAAAATCTATATCATTACCTTGCCATCTTTCTTGCGTAGAACAATGAATGCATATGCTTTAAAGGCCCATATAAGGCAACAGGGCTGTGAACTTAGCCGTATTGGCCGCTCTCGTAATTGGCTGCTAAAAGCAAACTTTAATCAGATACAGTCAGTTATTGCTTTTATAGCGTTAACAGATGAACCAAGTTGGCTCTGGTTAACAAAGCTATTAAAAAGTAAGTATCTGCACTTAAGTCATGACGAGTTGTTAAGAATAGCCTCTACGATAGAAAAGGTGACCCTAAGTGCTTTAATTGCCAGAAGTGATTGTACTATTGCGCAAGCAAGACGAGTGATTGATGAGTTAGAGGGGTTGGATTAAATAAGTAGCGAAATAATAATCTATGGTAGTAATAATTACGAATTACGAAAACCAATCTTAACAATGTGATCATTCGTAATTCGCTCAACACTTGGTCTGAGTATATTAGTAATTTTTAACTATTCTTTCACCGTTGGCTTTTTCTTCGCTGCTGGTTTCTTTTTAGCTACTTTTTTCTTTGGCTTAGGTATGTCTTCAACCCAGTTGCCATCAATATATTTTGCAGTCCAGCCAGTAGCTTTACCATCAACTTCACTCATTACATACTGTTCTTTAGTTTTTCTACTATAGCGAATAACGGCAAGGTTACCCTTATTATCTTGTTCTGGTGCATCAGCTAAATAATAAAATTTAGACGATATTCTATCTCTAAAGCGCTTTAATTCAGCAACTTTTGGCGCTCTAGTTTCACGTGAGCGAGGGAAAGTATGTGCGGCTAAGAAAATACCTGCCGCACCATCACGTAAAACAAAATGGGCTTCAGACTTTTCACATTCAAGCTCTGGTAATTGTACAGGATCTTCTTTTGGTGGCGCAGCTTCTCCACTAGCTAATAGCTTGCGGGTATTTTTACACTCATCGTTAGTACAATCAAAATACTTACCAAAACGGCCAGATTTCAATTCCATATCAGCTTCACAACGGTCACACTCTAAAACAGGACCATCGTAGCCTTTAATTTTAAACGTACCCTGCTCTACTTCAATACCATCACAAATAGGATTATTACCACATACATGCAATTTTCGTGTTTCATCAATCAAATAGCTATCCATGGCAGTGTTACACTTTTTACAGCGTTTCATCGCACGCAAAGCTTCAGTTTCTTGATCTTCAGCCAATACGCTTATAGCTTCTTCACCTGGTGTTAAATTCATGGTGGTTGTGCAGCGCTCTTTAGGAGGTAGCGCATAACCAGAACAACCTAAGAAAACACCTGTTGAAGCGGTTCTAATGCCCATTTTACGAGCACAAGTAGGGCAATCAATATCCGTTAATACGGGGTTATTGTTTGGCATACCGCCATCTTCAGAATCTTTGTTAGCAAGCGCTAGTTTTTTACTAAAGTTTTTATAAAATTCATCGAGCACGCCCTTCCAATCTGCTTCACCAACAGCAATAGCATCAAGCTCTTGCTCCATATTAGCGGTAAAATCATAACTCATCAGTTTTTCAAAACTAATGGAAAGACTATCTGTAATTATTTCACCCATTTTTTCAGCATAAAAACGTTTTTTATCTAAACGCACATAGCCTCTATCTTGAATAGTGGAAATAATCGACGCATACGTAGATGGGCGACCAATAGAGCGTTTCTCTAGCTCTTTAACTAACGAAGCTTCACCAAAACGAGCAGGTGGTTTGGTAAAATGCTGACTTGCATCCAAGTTATCTAAAGTTAAAACTTCACCTACCACTAAATCAGGTAAGTGTTTATCATCACCTTTGGCGAGTTGAGGATGAACGTGTGTCCAACCGTCAAATTGCATCACACGGCCTTTCGCTTTTAAATCAAATTCAGCAGCACTAATCGTTAACGTACTTACGGTGTAACGTGCTGCCGTCATTTGACAAGCAACAAACTGACGCCAAATTAAATCATAAAGCTTTTTAGCATCAGCATCGATACCTTCCATAAAAGCCGATTCAACTTTCACATTTGAAGGGCGAATAGCCTCATGGGCCTCTTGAGCACCTGCTTTTGAGCCATATACTTTTGGCTTTTCAGGTAAGTAGTTTTCACCAAAACTTTTACTAATGTAAGTGCGACACATTTCAACGGCATCTTTACTTAAGTTAGTTGAGTCGGTACGCATATATGTAATGTGCCCAGCTTCATATAAACGTTGCGCTAAACCCATAGTGCGCTTAACGCCATAACCTAATTTAGTGCTAGCGGCTTGTTGTAAAGTGGAAGTGATAAACGGCGCAGATGGCGTACTTTTCGACGGTTTATCTTCACGTTTACTTACCGAGTAATCTGCTGGGTTTAATATGGCTAAGGCTTTATCTGCATCGGCTTTATTCGTTGGTTTAAATGCTTTTCCATTTTGGTGGGTTACATCTAAAGTAAGCGCCTCTCCTGAGCTAGCATGTGTATCAGCACTAATATCCCAAAATTCTTTTGGATCAAACGCTTTTATTTCACGTTCTTTTTCAACCACCAATTTAACAGCAACTGATTGAACTCGCCCTGCCGATAAGCCTCTAGCAACTTTTTTCCATAATAATGGGCTAACCATAAAGCCAACAACACGATCAAGAAAACGACGTGCTTGTTGCGCATTAACACCTGGCATACTTAACTCACCAGGCGTAGAAAAAGCTTGTTGAATTGAGCTTTCAGTTATTTCATTAAAAACGACACGACGAAACTTATCATCATCGCCACCAATAAGTTCTTTTAAGTGCCAAGCTATCGCTTCTCCCTCGCGATCCAAATCGGTTGCGAGATAGATGGTATCAGCTTTTTCCGCTAGCTTTTGAAGTTCGGCAACAACTTTTTCTTTACCGGGAAGAATTTGATAATTAGCAGCCCAGTTTTTCTCTGGGTCAATTCCCATACGGTTAACTAAAGCTTGTTTTTCACGTTTAGCTTTATATTTAGCCTTTGCTTCTGGAGCCATTTTACGCACTTCAGCAGGTGATTTGGTTGCAACTTTTTTACCCGTACTACTGTGGGGTAAATCACGCACATGACCAACACTTGACTTAACAATAAAGTCTTTGCCTAAATATTTATTAATTGTTTTCGCTTTGGCTGGCGATTCGACAATAACTAGTGATTTTGCCATAAAAATTTGTAATCCTGCTAATTCGTCCGTTTATCTGCATAAGAAGATAAATTTATTTTTGTTTTTTTATTCATTCATCATTTGAGCTAAAAAGTGCGAGCATGCTCTTTAACCTCACTCAAATAACGTTAAAATTTATATCATTTAAAAAGTATAATTGCATACCTATTTATACATATATCTATAAATATGCAAATTGACAAGCATTTATTTCTTGAGTTAACTGTGTCTCTATAACTACTTAGCGCTTTTGGCTATAATACTCTGGTAGCCATACCAACACAGCTTACTTAGCTTTTTTAGTTTATTTAAAGAGAAGACTTAACTCTATTTCTGCGCAATCATAATCGACTTTGCTGAAAAAAATAAGAGCTAAATGCTAAAAAATAAATTTAAGTCTGTAGTTTTCAATAATTAAAAGCATTTACAGAGATAAATATGTCGAAATTAACAGCACAATTAAAAAATAAGTTAACACACTGTTTATGCCCACCTGGTAATGGCGTTTTTACCGTAAATACCGCTAAAGAGCGTAAAGAGCAATTGCATCAAACAATTTTCGGTCAAGCTAGTGATGTTGATAATTTATGGAAAAACTCTTTAGATAAGCTGCCTGATAGCTCTAATGCCATTATTTTAGGTATAGCATCAGATTGTGGCGGCGGAATATTACGAGGTGCTAATTGGGGACCTTTATTTATTCGTACTACTTTGCTTGAAAGTTACCCTGAATTAAATACCTTTGATTTAGGTGATATTCGTGTGATCCCTCATTTGCTTTCAGATAAATATTTAAACGATGCCACCTTAGCTAATTGTCGCAAAGCTCTGTATCAAGACGATCAAAACAACTATTGTGTTAGCCCCTTAAGTATAACTGAAGATGTACTGCATGATTTTTACGCTGCATTTCCTGACAAAGGCATTTTTGGCTTAGGCGGCGATCACAGTGTTAGTTACCCATTAACCAAGACCTATTTACAAGCGAAAAAACAACAAGGTAAACGTATCAGTATTATACACTTTGATGCGCACACAGACTTACTGGTAGAGCGCTTAGGTATCGATTTATGTTTTGGCTCTTGGTGTACGCATATTTTAGATGATTTACCTGCACCTGAGCATTTAATTCAAGTGGGTATTCGTTCTAGTGGCAAACCTAAATCACACTGGGAAAGTACTTTTGGTGTAAAACAACATTGGGCAGATGAAGTTAAAGAATTGGGTGTTGAAAAAGTTATTGACAATATTCTCGCGCAATTAGCCGAGCAAAATATTGATGAACTTTATGTTAGTTTTGATATTGATGCCATTGACGAAAGTTTTGCAAGTTCAACAGGAACACCTGAACCCGATGGCTTAATGCCAGAAGAGGCAATGCAAATATTGCGTGCTATTGCTGCGAAATACCCGATAACTGGTGCAGATATGATGGAGGTAGCCCCTTTTACCGATAGCTCAGGGCTTGGCATTGAAAGTAGAGAAAGAACATTGAAAGTAGCAGGTGATATTTCTGCTTTTTTGATTGATGAAATGAGTAAATGATTTTACCCCCCAAAACATGACTTTCTGGGCGAGGAAACTGACTACGCTACTTTACAGTGCAAGCTCCCAAGGACGAGTTTAAAAGGTGTATATACTGCGTTATTGATTTTGAACTATATAGGATAGGTCAAAAAAATCGCGATCATACTTCAGATTTTTCAGATAAAAATCAATGCCGTCAAGCTCGCCCGTTAGTTATCGCTACGGAACGAGTTTGACTTCGTAATTTGTGACCCAAAGGCTTTTGCACCCACCTCCAAGCGGCGAGGAATTCCCCCCCAGAGATTAAAGAGTTGGAGAGCTAAGTGTCCAACTTTGTAGAGACCTAAGATCGGTTACATTAAGATCGCTATCGACAACTATCTTAAACACATTCCAAGTTTTATTTACACCTTGCCCTTCAGGGGGGGAAAAAACAAAAGTATTACCATTAAAATTAAGCTCTACTTTGGTAGGAGATTCAGTAATACTACTTGTGCCAGCAAAGTGATAAACAGAATAAACATAGTCACCATTTGTGGTTGGTTTAAGCATAGTTAATACTTCTGGACCATAACTGCTTGTATCATCTACATCTAATGCCGCGAAAGGGAAACCAAATAAAGATCCTTTATCAACATAATAAATATGATAATCAGGTCCCACCATATGCGTATCTAAATCGGCAGGATTTTCTCCCCAAGTTAAAGTTACAGAAATGGAGAAGTCTTTCACGCTTAAACATTCAGGAATAGTGTTACCGTTACCTGTATCAACCACAACCGTATTACTGATTCTACCTTGATCTGAAACATTAATTAATACTTTAGAATTTGCTTTTGTTTTAATATAAAAGTTACCACTTTCATCAACAATAGCAGTACTAGCACCAATGTAATCATTACCACGCGCTCTTACAACAGCTCCATTTAAAGGGGCACCTTGCTCATCAAAAACACAGCCTATAACAATCGCTTCTGTGGCATTACTGAACTCTTCTCCAACATTCCACGTTGAAAAATGATCCACTGTCGCTCGATAAGCGGTCTGTAACTGATTACTTTCATAACCATTTGCTGTACCTTCCTCCATCCAAAGCCCAGTTGAGCTAGAGTATGAATATAAAGGTATTGGTATATCTAAAGGAGTAGTTGAACTAGCAAAGGGAATGGTTATATCTGATGTAGCGCCAGTTTTTAAATTAAGCTTATGACCGCTTTCATCAATAAAACTAACTGAAATAGCACCGAAGCTTTCTAAAAAATTGCCTGTACTAGATAAATAATCACCCGACATAACATAAGGGTCTGAAGACGCATCAATATTTGTTAAACTTGCCGTTACCATGCCTACCGGTGCATGCTCTACTCCGCCGTCTAAATAAACTAAACTGTCAGCAGCAATTGAAACTGAAGCAGTAAAAACACTGATCACCTCATCTGTGCTTGGATCAAAGGTTTTACTAACACCTTGAGCCAACAAACTAGGATCAACGATCACGGCATTTTGTAAAGTAGACAAGCTAACAATCTTAGATTGTTCACTAAAACCACTTATACTGGTATTTACAATAACTCTATCAGCATAAGGTACATTGACTAACATATATGTACCGTTAACATCACTCGTTGCCGTTATACTGCCTGCCGACACAACAGCACCCTCAACAGCCGTACCCGTAGAACTATTATATACTTTACCGTAGATAACCCCTTTGCCTAAGTCTGTATCTGGTAAGGTAACTTCTGAAGGTAAAATTGACACGCCATTACCTACCGATGAACCACCACGACCAAAATCACCTTCTTCCCCTTCCCTAGACAGATCGCCATCACCACTACCACATGCGACTAATGTAGTTAATGTCATTAGTAACAGAGTAAAACTAAAGCGTCGAAGTAACTCCATAAAGGTATTCCTATTGTCTTGTGAATAATCAACATTAAACATATTAACTGATAAATAGCAAAAAAG
>JADGDH010000255.1 GCA_016745015.1 Colwellia sp. | reverse complement strand
AAACAAAAAAAGGAGCAAAAGCTCCTCTTTCATGTAATTAACGTTAGTATAATTAACGTTAATTAACCATCAACTCGATGTAAGTGAGCACTAACTTTCGTTAGCCGCTTCTTTACCAACAGGCACTATTTGTACACCCGAAACTTTCTCTTCAGATACACGGTTACGCAATTGTACCAAATGATTAACTTGCGTTAGTGAACCTAACATTGAGTAAATTGGTACAAATAAACCACGCTTATGGAAATCAAGTACTTTATCGTCTGATAAATTTTTGAGTTTCTCTTCATTAACGGTAAAAATTCCCACTAATTTCTTTTTTCCACCTGTACTTAACGCTATATTTAATTCAAGCTCTTGAAGTAAATCATTTTCCTGTAATTCTTTAATGAAACTTTCAGTCATTCTTTCATTGTCATATAAACGGCCTAATGCTTTTTGTACATTAGTTAATACTTCAGACTCTTTACCATCATCTTCAAATAATGCTATATCTTTGTCTTCACCAACAAATTCACTATCAAGATCAATACAAGCCGTTAATGTGTTTTCTTTATCTGGGTCTATACCTAATGAAAATGGAACCATTGAAATGCTTTGCGGCATTGATAAGGCAGTCCATTTTTTATCTTGAAAAAATAAATTTTCACCCGCTTCTAGACCTAACATCGCAACACTACGAAAACGTTCAGCATCTGGATTTTTAACTAAAACAATAGGAAAGCTTGCCGATGATTGTGCATACTCTGCAGCAGATACGGGAATAATGTGCTGTCCGTCGACGTGTGAAATATTGCGTGTAGTAGCAAGTTTTAATTTTTGGTGTTGTTCTTTTCTTACTGGAACGATATTCGCCATGATCTATTCTCTATTTTTGGTGCTATTATTCTTACACTGTTTGAATATAAGGGCACATTTTTTATAATAATGTAATTGAATGAGTGAAATTAATTACTGCGTTATTTTTTCGATATAGATAAGTTATGGAGACAGCTGTTTTAGCTTTCAATACTAAACTTGAAATAATTTATAAATAATCGTCTAATGTTCAAACAATCTCAATATGCTTGATGCTTGTCCAAAATTAAAGAGTGATTTATGCTCAAGGTGTATTCTTTATCAATGACAATTCTTTGAAAAATATAGTAAGTGTAAAACTATTTATTTATTTTATGTTCTTGGTGTTTTCAACATCTGTATGTGCACGCCCTAAAATTTTAGTGCAGCACCAACGCAGTGTTACAAATTTAGCTGAAATACAAGTGACGAACCAAACTATTGAAACATTAATTTGTTATGTTGCTATTGATGGCCATAGAGTATATTTTCGCTTGCAATCTTTGCAGCCTTCAAAGTGGTATAAAGCAACAGATACTCGCTTGAATCATAGTAACTTTAGTACTTGGTGCGACTATTTATATTTACACCCTAAATATATACCCAAGAAAAAGTAATATGTTAACCCGCTTATTTATTTTTACTACCTACACCATATTCTAGTAACTTGCTTACAAATATCTCTAAGGGGGTATTGAGTTTTGTTTTTTTCAATTTCAATAATGCAAGTGGACGCTTTAAATTAGTGTTACGAATCCTTAATCGGCTAAGTTGCCCTTGATGTACTTCTTCATTAACAGTATTCGATGGCACTATAGATATACCAATATTAGCTTCTACTGCTTTTTTAAGAGCATAAATATTATCATTAGTCATTCGAATATCTACCCTTATATCTCTTTCTTTAAATATCTGATCCGTTGCTTCTCTTGTTGGTATACCTTCATCAAAAGCGATAAAAGGCTCACCATTGATTTGTTCAAGTGATACTATTTTTTTACGGCTTAAATAATGATCCTTTGCAACGATCACTACGAGCTCATCTTCACTATAAGGAATAATTTCAATTTTTGTCCGTTTCTCTGGATAAGCAACAATACCAAGATCAACTTTTTCTTTAAGTAATAACCGATAGATATCATCGAAGCGTCGATATTCTAAGTGTATGTGCACTTTAGGGAATGCTTTCATAAAAAAGGACAAAAAATCTCCCATTTCATACATGCCAATGCTGTGAATCGTTGCAATACGGATATTTCCTTCTAGAACGCCTTGATCATAATTGGTGCGAATCTTCAAACCATCGCATAGGCGAAGAATTTCTTTTACATCTGACAGAATTACTATACC
>JADGDH010000254.1 GCA_016745015.1 Colwellia sp. | reverse complement strand
CGTTAAGCATCATATATGTACAACGCTTAGCGATTTCATCTGCTGATAGGCTACCAGCAGGTTTTAAATTTAATAAGGTATAAATACTTTCATCAACTTGTTTGCCCTTTTGTCCTTTTTGCATAAAGCCTTTTTTAACATTCTTTCCATACAAGTAAAAACCTTTATCAACTTTCTTACCTAAACGACCATCATCTAATAGTTTAGAAAAAGCAGGAGGAGCAGCAAATCGATCACCTAAATCAGCTTGCAGAATAGGCCCTATTTTAGCACCAACATCAATACCTACTTCATCAAGTAATTGCATTGGCCCAACAGGAAAACCAAAGTTAACTAAGGCTTTATCAAGCTTATCAATTGGCTCTCCTGCCAGTAATAAAATAGCCGCTTCATTCATGTAAGGCGCTAAAATACGATTAACATAGAAACCTGCTTTGTCTTTAACAACAATAGGTGTTTTACCTTGTTTCTTAGCAAACGCAACAGTCGTTGAAATAGTTTGATCAGATGTGCCTTCATGCGGAATAATTTCTACTAACGGCATTTTGTCTACAGGTGAAAAATAATGCAATCCAATCACATTTTCAGGTCGTGCTGCTTTCGCGGCAATATTACCAATAGGCAAGCTCGATGTATTACTAGCAAAAATTGTAGATTCTTTTGCCTGTTGCTCTATTTCAAGTACCATGTTTTGCTTTAATTCTAGGTTCTCAAATACCGCTTCAACAACAATATCAATATCTTTAAAACCAGAATAATCAATACAACCTGTGATCATTGCCATTTGTTTTTGCATTTCACTATTTCGCATAAAGCGACGCTTTACTTTTTTATTAAGTATATCAAAGCTGTATTTCAAAGCATGACTAATGCCTTGGTGGCCAATGTCTTTTATACGCGCAGGAATATTAGCTTTTGTTGCAGTAACAAAGGCGATACCTCCACCCATTAAACCACCACCAAGTACACCTGCTTTATTTATTTTTTCAGGTATAACATCAGCAACACCCTGTTCTTTTTTCATTTCAGTAGTCGCAAAAAACAAGTTGCGTAATTGTACCGACTCAGTGCTCATTACCAATTCTGAAAAATGCTCCGCTTCTATTTGATAACCTTTAGCTGAAGCCTGTTCCATACCTGCTTTAACACAATTAATAATTTTAACGGGTGAAGGGTAATTACCTTTTGTTTTAGATAAAACAGACTTTGTCGCTTGTTTGTAAACAAAATTACGGCCAACCGATGTACCCTCAAGAAACTTATTAACCAGCGATGATTTAAATTTCACGGCTTGCTTAAAATTACCCGCAAGTGCCATTTTTTCGGCTGTCGCAATTAAAATACTATTTGGCACTACATCGTTGACTAAACCTAATTTTAACGCTTGCTTAGCTCTAAGTTGCTTACCTGTTAACATCATATCTAATGCTTTTTGCACGCCAACAAGCTTAGGTAATCTTTGTGTACCACCACCACCAGGTAGTAGCCCTAATTGAACTTCAGGTAAGCCTAATGCTGTTTTAGGGTTATCACTACAAACTCGTGCATGACATGCCATCGCTAGCTCTAAACCACCACCTAAACAAGCACCGTTAATAGCAGCAACAACAGGAACATTTAATTGTTCAAGCTGTGAAAAAACCATATGACCTTGACGTGCCAACGCAACCACTTCTTCTTTGGTTTTGCAGTCATTGAGCATATTAATATCAGCGCCAGCAACAAATGAATCTTTTTTGCCACTGCATAAAACAATGCCAGCAATAGCGGCATCAGCCTTAATTTCAGCTAACACATCTGCCACTTGCTCAGTAAACTCAGCCTTAAGCGTGTTCATGGTGTCACCAACAACATCCATAACCAAATGAGCAATACCATTTTCTTGGCGAATTAACGTAAAAGCACTGGCTTTATTTATTTTATCTTCGTTACTCGTATCTATTTTATTATCAGTCATTAATCTGTCTCCACTACCATAGCTGCACCCAAACCACCTGCCGCACAAGCAGTAGTTAACCCTACACCACCACCACGGCGGTTTAATTCATTCAACGTTTGTGTAATTAAACGAGCACCCGTTGCTGCAAATGGATGACCATAAGCCAACGAACCACCCATAACATTAAATTTAGTCATATCAATATCGCCAATAGCTTTATCTCGACCTAAATGTTCTTTAGCAAACTTG
>JADGDH010000253.1 GCA_016745015.1 Colwellia sp. | reverse complement strand
ATATTAGTTTGCTATAGTCATTTTTCTTTATTAAAGTGTCTCTCAATGACATTAATGCAAAACAACTTGGATAAAAATGAGCAAATTAAAGACTCAAAATAATAAAAAAATGGCTAATAATGATGATTTAATTGATTTAAATTCTCCTCGTGGACGATTACAGCAAACAGCAGCCAGTTTATTTAAAGCCAAAGGGTTTTCAGGAACAACGGTTAGAGATATAGCCGCTAATGTAGGTATTCAAAGCGGCAGTATTTTTCATCATTTTAAAAATAAAGAGCAAATTTTACAGTCAGTAATGAACGATGCTATTTTACGTGTAATGACTTCAATGCAGCAGAAATTAGCAGAAACGACTAATACTAGCGAACAATTATATTGTCTAGTTTTATGTGAATTACAAGCCATTCATAATGAAAAATTAGCAGGCTTCCAACTGCTGATATCAGAATGGCGCTCACTTAATGATGAAAACCAACAAAAAATACTTAAACTGCGCGAACAATATGAATTGTTATGGATTAAGGTTTTAGACCAAGCTCAACATGAAAACTTGGTTAATGTAGATAGTTTTTATTTACGTGGTTTTATTCGCGGTGCATTAATTGAAACAGGGAATTGGTACAAATTAGATGGCGATGTTACACTTGAAACTTTAGCAAAAAAATTAATAAAATCATTTGTTGCCCATTAATAAAGAAGTATAATTTGATATTTGCATAAAGTGCTTTCTCAAAAAGAAAGCACAATAATTAGGATTTGAAAGAAAACGCTATTTTACCCCTCACCTTTTACTTTTTTTCTTGGTCTTTCAATTCTCTACGTAATATTTTTCCTACGGGTGTCATCGGTAGTTCCGTTCTAAACTCTACTTGTCGAGGTACTTTATAACCCGTCAAGTTATCTCTACAATAACTTTTGATTTCATCGACCGTTAATTTTTTACCTTCATGAAATACAATGAACAATTTAACTGCTTCACCTGTTTTACTATCAGTCACACCAATGGCCGCACAGTTTTGTACGCTTGGGTGACTAGCAACCACATCTTCAATCTCGTTAGGGAAAACATTAAAACCTGACACTAAAATTAAATCTTTAATGCGATCTACAATTTTAACATAACCATCTTCATTAATAACGGCAACATCACCCGTTAACAACCATTCACCATCAGCTGTAAAACTTTCTTTCGTTGCATCAGGACGCTTCCAGTAACCTTTCATCACTTGCGGCCCTTTAACGCATAATTCACCACGTTCTCCTATAGCAACTTCATTGCCGTCTCCATCTATGCACTTTAATGCCGTACCTTGTAAAGGTTGACCCACAGTACCTATCTGCTCTAAACCATTAAATGGGTTCATAGTGACGGTAGGTGAACACTCTGTTAAACCATACCCTTCAGAAATACCAACGCCCGTAATTTCTTTCCAACGTTTAGCAGTATCCTCAAGTAAAGCCGTTCCTCCTGATGCGGTAAGAAACATAGAACTAAAGTCTAATTTTTTAAAATTAGGGCTGTCCATTAAAGAAACAAACAAAGTATTTAACCCTATAAAACCAGATACTTTGAAAGGTTTTACCGCTTTAATAAATGTTTCAGTATCTCTTGGATTCGCAATTAATATACTGTGTTCACCCGTACTGAAAAAGGTCATTAAGTGCAACGTAAATGAATAAATATGATACAGCGGTAATGGCGCAACCATAATAGATTGCTGGCTACCAACCAAAAGCTCACCGTTATCATCTGTTTGCATAATAGCCGCACCCACTTGTAACATATTAGCCACTATATTTGCGTTAGTAAGCTCCGCACTTTTTGCTACACCCGTAGTGCCACCCGTATATTGCAAAACGATGGTGTCGTCAGGCTTATTTAAGTGTGTTTTTTCAAAGCCTTTATGCATATTGTTTTTTAGGGCTTTTCTAAAAGAAACTGCTTCTGGCAAATGGAATTTAGGCACCATTTTTTTAATATGCTTTAGCGTGTTATTAATTAATACCCGTTTAAAAGCTGGTAATAAATCAGCCATACTGGTGGTTATAATAAGCTTTAAATTAGTTTGTGATTTTATATTTTCAACGGATTTAGCAAAAACATCTAAACAAAGTAATGCTTTCACTTCTGAGTCGTTAAACTGATGGATCATTTCTCGTTCAGTATAAAGCGGGTTGGTATTAACA
>JADGDH010000252.1 GCA_016745015.1 Colwellia sp. | reverse complement strand
TGTTATTGGTGCGTTATATTGGCGTAAAGCGACAACCAAAGCTGCATTAATTAGTTTGATTGTCGGTAGTAGTATTTGGCTATACACCTTATTACTTCCCAGTTTGCTGCCTAGCTTTTTACCGAGTAACGCTTGGCTAAACTCAGGGCCTTGGGGGTTAACTTGGCTTAAACCTTACGCACTATTTGGCTTAACATCGCTTGACCATATTAGTCATGGTTTGTTTTTTAGTTTACTGGCCAATATAAGTTGCTTTGTTATTATTTCTTTATTAACTCACCGCAGTGTTTCAGAAAAGCTACAAGCAGAATTATTTATTCATCGGCAACAAGATGCTTTCGAACAACACTTATCAAGCAAAGATCTATTCCATTTATTACAACGTTTTATTGATGATGATGCAGCAAAAACCTTCTTGCACAAACATGGCAAAGCATTATCCAATGCCACCGCCAGCAATGATTTAGTTGACTATACTCGTTTACAGCTATCGAGCGTATTAGGCTCAGCTTCCACTCGCATGGTAATGAAGGCCGTTACTACACAACAAAGCATGCCATTACAAGACGTTGTTAATATTGTTGATGAAGCAAATAAACTTTTTCAATTTAATCGAGAATTATTACAAGCTGGCGTTGAAAACATAGAGCAAGGTATTAGTGTTGTTGATGCTGACATGCGCCTAGTTGCATGGAATAAACGTTATATTGAATTACTTGATTACCCTAAAAACTTTGTAAGCGTAGGTAAACCCATTGCAGATCTCATTAAATATAACGCCAAGCGTGGCGTTATAGTAACCAATAAAGGCTCTACTGACACAAGCAAAAATGATGACTTTGTTAATCGTAGAATTGAACATATGCGTCAAGGAAACAGCCATCAATTTCAACGAGAAATGCCAAGTGGAATTGTCTTAGAAATTCGTGGACAAGCAATGCCTGGCGGTGGTTTTGTTAGTACTTTTTCTGATATCACAACCCATATTGAAACAGCTAAAGCTTTACAACAAGCCAACGAGAATTTAGAGAAAAGAGTAGCAGAACGTACCCATGAATTAAGCCAAGCCAAAGCCGAGGCTGAAGCAGCCAACACCAGCAAAACTAAATTTTTAGCTGCCGCTAGCCATGATTTAATGCAACCATTCAATGCTATGTCATTATTCACCAATATGCTTAACAAGAAAGCACAAAACACTGACTTGCAAGAGCTAGGAAATAACATTCAAAACTCACTCAATGCAGCAGAAAGCTTACTTTCAGATTTAGTTGAAATTTCACGGCTCGATAGCAGCCCACAAAAAACAGACAAGCACTGCTTTTCAATTGAAGACTTATTAACACCTTTAAGTAAAGAATTTACTGTATTAGCACAACAAGCTGATTTAAAATTTAGCTATGTGAAATCAAGCTGCGTGGTTGAAACTGATCAAAGAATGCTAAGGCGCATAGTGCAAAATTTCTTATCTAACGCAATCAACTATTGCCCGCAAGAAAGCCGCCAAGGTAAAGTGTTACTCGGCGTTAAACACCACCAAAATAATATAATCGTTGAAGTGTGGGACAATGGCCCTGGCATCCCTGAAGATAAGCAAAAAACTATTTTCAAAGAGTTTGAACGTTTAAATCCAAACCAAGCAGCATCTGGCCTTGGTTTAGGGTTAGCTATTTCTGAACGTATTGCTACATTGTTAGGTTTTACTATTTCAGTGAAGTCTACTTTAGGTAAAGGCACCTGTTTTAGTATCACCCTTCCCCGTTGCTATAAAAAATTAGCTGATAGAAAATCAACGTCTACACCAACATTGTCAGCAACAAATGAATTCATTAATTTGTCAGTACTACTTATTGATAATGAACCGCTAATGTTAACGGCAATGCAAACTCAATTACAAGAGTGGGGTTGCCAGGTCTTGGCAGTAAAAGATGAAACAAGCTTACATGCTACTATGACTAAGAAAAATTTCACACCTGCAATAGTAATTTCGGACTATCATTTAGACGAGAATAAAAATGGTGTTGATTTAATACAAAAGAGCGTAGGTAAATATGCTTGGAAAGCACCTGTAATTGTCTGCTCTGCCGATCCTTCAGAGCAAGTAAGAGAGCATACTAGTGGCGCTAAATTCTATTTTATGCGCAAACCCATCAAAGCCTTAGCGCTGAAAAAGTTAATGCGACAGCTGTTAGCGCAAGAA
>JADGDH010000251.1 GCA_016745015.1 Colwellia sp. | reverse complement strand
TTTAGAATTAAAACCATTTGGGGACAAGGTTATTTATTTGTTCCTGATGCATGGGAATCATAGATCTTTATAAAACTGATTAAGCGAAATTATTAAATTAATTTCGCTTTCTTTTTTATACGCAAAATCGTTTAAAATTTATTTAATAATCATATAAAACTAAAGGGTAGATAATGGCATTTCGTTTTAACTCGGCAGGGCGCTCTTTCTTTAGTCTTTACTTTCTAATTATTTCTACTTTTATTATTTTCTCTTGGCTACTTGATAATGTATGGAACTCTTATATTGAACAAGATGTAGAGTCATACACAGGTTATAAAACCATGTTAATTGCGGTGGGTGATTTTGTTCAAAAGCACCCTGAAGTAGAATGGGAAACATTGGTAGAAAAAACAGGGGAAAGGTACAAATTACCGCTTAAGCTAATTAGTCTTTCCACCTTCGATGCTATGGATCATGAAGATCATAATGCTTTGCAAGATGAAAATACGCATGTTTATTATTACGACGACATGGTTGTTTTGCATTATTTAATTCCCAATACGGAGTCTGTAATCACATTAGGCCCTGCAAATATGCCAACCAGACCTAATATTAAAGCAACCTACCGTGTGCTTATATTGGCTTTTTTTGGTGTTATTATCTTTATTTGGTTATGGCCGATGTCTCGGGATTTAGAACAACTTAAAAAGGCAACGAGTGAATTTGGTCAAGGCAACTTTAATGCTAGTGCACCTGTAGCTAAATCAACAATGATCGCTCCAATGATGCAGTCATTTAATATGATGGCAGAACGTATTAAACGGCTTATTGAAGCACATAAAGAACTCACTAGCGCGGTTTCTCATGAATTACGAACGCCACTTGCTCGAAGTAAGTTTGCTTTACAAATGCTATCAAGTGTTAAAGACGAAGACAAAAGAGCTAAATATGAAAAGCAGATAAATAATGATGTTCGTGAATTGGAAGAATTGATTAATGAAATGTTGATTTATGCTTCATTTGATAGCGATAGGCCTGAGCTAAGTTTTACCAATGAAAATATTCATGATTTAGTGGTTAAACAGATCAGTAGTCACGAGCAGCTTAGTCATCAAATTGAGTTTGTTGATAATGCACCTAATTTATCTGCTATTTGCGATAATCATTTTATTGACCGCGCACTAAATAACTTTATTAGTAATGCTATTAAATATGGTGCTGGTAAAGTAAGGGTAACCATTTCTCAAACAAATACTGAAGTTAATACTAAAAAAGGAAAACACTTATGTTGTATTTGCGTAGAAGATGATGGTGAAGGTGTTTCTGACGAGTTTAAAGCAGTTGTATTTGATGCGTTTTCTCGTGGCGATCAATCACGTAATCGTGAAACTGGTGGCTTTGGTTTAGGTTTAGCTATTGTGGCAAGAATAATGGAATGGCATCAGGGCACGGCAAGTATTGCTGATAGCGAACTTGGGGGCGCTTCTTTTTCTTTAACTTGGCCTGTAGAATAATTATAAGCATTCCATATAATGTTTAAAATTATTGAATTAATTATAAAGTTTTAGCACTTTGAGCCGATAACTTTTTTACTAATGTAAAGTTTGTAAAGAAGAGAACCTCCCTTGGCTGTCAATGTTGTAGACGACATATTTAACACTGCACTTAACAAGCAACCCGTTGCTGCTAAGCCGTTATTGCATGAATTGCAATTAGGTGAGCAGTTGAATGAATGCGTTCATCAGTCAAGACGATCAGACTTTGCTTTAATGTTAGCAATGCTCTGTGATGATGTTAGAGAGCAAAGTCAATTCATTCTGCCACAAACTGAACAAATTGATGGCACTGAAACAAATGAAGAACAAGCAACAAATCAAGCTTTAAGAACATATTTTGATTTACCTAAAGAAGCGCCTTTAGCACTAGAAAATATTGAACAAATCAATCAATATAATCAAGGCCAATTGATTGTAAATAATGATTTACCCTCACTTCATTTAACTAATGCCATATCTCCAAATCCACTCGCTTTTCGTGATGATAATAGACATATTTCTAATAATATTCTAAGTAATACTAGTTTAGTTTGCCAAGAGAAATATGCACAAAATCAAGAAGGAAAAGTGATTAATAAACCATTAAATATGCATGTAGAAAGTTGGTTGAAAGTAATTCAAACATCTTTAGTGAAATCAAATTTAGTTAATGTTGCAGCATAGA
>JADGDH010000250.1 GCA_016745015.1 Colwellia sp. | reverse complement strand
AGTATTGCCAAGCAATAGTGTCACCTAAACTAGCTAAGTTTAGGCAAACTTTTGTTAATAGACTTAAATAATTACAACTATTATGCGCATTAAGTTTTTTAATTAAAGCTTAATGCGCTGCTTTATATCGTTTAAATTTAGAAGCTATACGTTAGACTAACAGAACCATTTATCGGTGCACCATAATAACCAACTGTGTGGAGGCTAGTAATATATTTTTCATCCGTTAAATTTTTAATGTTAGCTTGTACATTAAGCTTATCTGTTAGCTCCCAACGCGCAAAAGCATTAACAAGCAAATATGACTCTTGTTCAATATTTGCACCTGTATGGCGTACTTTTGATTGCCATTTACCACCTAAGCCAAATTTAAGCTCAGGTAATTGTGGTAAGGTGTAATCTATTGAAAAGTTTACAAGATTGCGTGGGGCCCATTCATTTGCGTCTTCACCCTCAAAATCTTCTACATCTAATGAGGTATAACCTAATAATACGTTAAGGTTATCGGTTATGCTGCCAACAACTTCTAGCTCAAAACCTTCAGATTTTACATTAATACCTTCGTAATAATAGTTACCATTTTCAGGGTTAATACCAGCAAAATTTGATAAGCCTTCTTGTTCAGCACTAAATATAGCAAAGGTTGCTAATAAGTTATTATCAAACCATTGCGCCTTTACGCCTGCCTCATAATTAACACCTTTTGTAGGAGCTAAAAACTCGCCTTGTAAATTATATTGCTCTTGAGGCTGATAAATATCTGAGTAACTTACATAAGTATTGATATCATCCGTAATAGCAAAAGTTACACCCGCGTAAGGGCTAGTTTCACTCTCGTCATTATCAATGTCAACGCCACTATTGATACCTTCACGGGTATATTTAATTGAGTTGAAGCCAGCAATAATAAATAAACGCTCTGTTATATTCAGTTTGGTTGAGCCAAAAAATCGCGTCAAAGTAACATCAATATCTGAATATTGAGTTTTAGGTAACCAATTAGGCTCTGGCACTGCATCTAACGCATAAGGGAAAGCAGGCGTTGGCCAGTAAGCAGGTGAAGTTGCTGGTGCATCATGTCTATATTGAACCTTGTCGCTTTTAGAGTTACTCACCCCTAAAATAACCTCATGATCACGACCAAATAAGCTATATTCCCCTTTAACGGTTAAGTCTAATAAATCAGCCTGAAACTCAGTATCATATCTACCTGGCCAACCATTCAAACCTAAATTGGTTTCTTTATCGATAGCGCCATACACATAAAATAACTTACTTTCACCTTCAAAGCTTTGATTGTTATAAGTTAGCTTAACCTCCCAATCATTATCAAACAAGTAAGCATATTCAACAAAAGCAGTGGTGTTTAATGTATCCCACATAGCCCATTCTTGAGTGGTAGAATCACTAACATCCCATTCTGCTTGAGTACCATCAGTATAGTTAAATACTAATCCACCCCACATGTTACCATCGGTATTAGCATCTTGATGTGAGAAACCTAACGTCAGCATTGAGTTATCTGTTAACTGTCCATCTACAACACCATAAATGTAACTACGGTCATTTTCTAAAGCATCAAGATATGATTCTTTATCTTCAACAGCAACAACACCTCTTGCCGCCCAACTGCCACTTTCCGTTAACAATACCGAGTAATCAGCCTGTACACGTTTAGTATCAAAAGATCCTAACTGAACACTAACTTCACCTTCATTGTCATTGGTAGGGCGTTTACGTACATAATTGATAGTACCTGCTGAGTTACCTATTCCAGTTAATAGCGCATTTGCACCACGGATAACTTCAACTTTTTCATAGCCATAGGCTTCCATACCGCCAGTTACAATACCCCAATCGTTAGGTAAACCAATACCATCAATTTGGGTGTTTTTAATTTCAAAACCACGCGCAGTATAATTTGTTCGGTTAGTTTCCCATTCTTCCACAGTAACACCTGTCGCCAAACTAAGTGCATCATTAACATTATTAGCCGCAAAATTCTTAATTTGATCAGCGGTTACAACACTAATTGATTGCGGAGTTTCATTGATTTCCATAGTCAAGCCCGTAGCCCCCTGGCTGACTCGCCCTTGGCGAACACCTACTATCAGTATTTTTTCTATTTGTTCATCATTTTTTTCAACATTTTGGTCAAGTTGAGTTTCTTGCGCATGTGCTTGAAAGCCCATAGCTAAAACCAGAGAAGAA
>JADGDH010000249.1 GCA_016745015.1 Colwellia sp. | reverse complement strand
AGCCGCTTTATCTATAAATTTACAATAAAACACGATACCTTTATTAAACGCTTCAACACCTGATTTTTCATCATCAGAGCCATACAATAGTTGTGTCAATACCACCTGCATATGCATTACAGTACCAACAAGCAATGAATGAGCATGTTCAGTTAACGTATTTAGCAATTTTGTATTATTTAATAATAGCACTGTAGCTTCCTTAAAAGTAAGCACGGGGGTACTATTTAAAACAATAAGATTTTGACAAAAGTCATCAAAATATTGGTAGTCAAGATCCTGCACTAATCTATTATAAAGGGAACCATCATCATGGTAAGCGCTTTCTAACACTACGCTATTAACTATTTCTTTTTTATTAACATCTAATTGATTAGCAAACTTTATCATTAATGAATCAGTTTTCATTGGCGTACTACCTGCAATAGCAGAGCCATCACTTAAATTAAAGCAGGTTAAATCATCATTAAATCTAATTTGTTTACTTAAGTTACTATTTGACTGGTAAAAAAACGGATCACAAATAAAATTGCCACCAAAATTTCCTGCTACTTTAATACAATTTTCATCTTCTACTTTATACAGATCAAGATCTTGCTCATCTTCATTATAATAAAGGCTTTTTTTACTATGATGATTACCGCCTTGCTTATGTCCCAAGTCTATACCAAATAAATAAAAGTTTTTAAAGCCTAAATTATAACCCATAACCAAAGCCGTATTAGCTACAGTAGGGTTAATAAAATGATAGGCAGAAAACAACTCTTTACCCTGTTCATCTCGCAATAACAAAGCAGATGAGGGTTCATTTGCCTTAGGCGCCATTATTGAACGCTTAAACATTGAAAATACCGCAGGATGCACCGTTGTTGGTGCGAGTAGTGTCATATTATCTAAAAATTCAGTAGGACAATAGTGCTCTATTTTTTCAGCTACAGGAAAGGTTCGCTCTTGTTCACAATGAAAATCAGGAACAATACCATATTGATATAAAGCACTAAGCGCACTACCACAACTAATAATAATAGCCTTATCTTGACAATTTTTAATCGTGTCAATTACAGAGTCAAGTGATGGACCGTTGCCAATGATAAAGACTGGCGTTTGTGAAAATTCATTGTTCTTAATCGCTGATTTTTTCAACAAGGGTACTTTTTCTTCAATATTTTGCAATGTATGGCCAATAGCCATAACCGCATCATCAAAAAAACCCCAGCCCATTCCCATCTCAAGATAACGACGATTAAACTCTGTTAAAATTTCTGATATCTTTACCGACTCATAATGAATATAGCCACCAAGATGAGACATTTGATAACGACCACTTATTTCAGATTTTTTCATAAAATCATCGAAAAAAGTGTCTTTTTGTTCCCCTAAAGAAATGTGAACTAGTGCATCTTTTTTATCAAATGTTGTTAAAACAAAACGCCAATTGATACTAAATAAAGATAAAAAGAACAAATCTAAATCTGGCTCAATAATATATAAGCATTCAACGTCGAATTGTTGTGCAAAAAGTTCCAAATGGTAGCCAGCACCGACACCAAACACCATTAAAGAACTTAACTTATTAGAAAGCTTCACTTTATCATTTAATTGAATAGTGCTCTGACTTGAATTTTCAGGTAATAAAGCAAGCATGGCATCAAGGCTATCAACATGAATAAACTTAGCTTCATTAACTGATTTACAATTAAAGTTGAATTTTTTTATTTTTGGTGATTGAGCAAATTTATCAAACTGTAGTTTAGTTGATAAATAAGAAGGGTATTGATAAAAAGTACGCCCCGTCTCTACATTGACAGCGTTAATAAAACCATCGGTAGCATCAACAATATATTTTTCTGGGACATAGTTTTCAAAAAAATGATAAATATCAGGATGGTACTCTTTAAATGCTAATAAATTATCATTAAAACGCGTCATTAAATCATCATCAGTGGACGCCAATAATGACATACGATCTGCTAGCAACTGTAACTGATCTTCGTAATCTTGAGCCGAAGATAAATTTTTCTTTATTTGAGCATAACTTTTTTCGATGTCAGCAAAGTTTTTAGTCTCATTGTTGGAAATTTTGTTATTTTTTTTCAAAATAATATTTCTCAGATGATATTTTTATAATGATGAAGGGCTTTACTAATTTTCAATTGAGCGACAGAACTGTCTTTATTATCTTCTTTTAGCTTTATTACTTTAGCGCTATTAACTGCATCTTGTTGCTGAACC
>JADGDH010000248.1 GCA_016745015.1 Colwellia sp. | reverse complement strand
CGGAGTCCGGTGCAATGCCTTGTTAGGCATTTTATTTGAATTGAATTGCACCAGAAGATTGCTTTGGGCTAACCACTTTCATGGTGACAGTTTCAGGTTCAATGATAGACATTAGCTTTTTAAATGAGTCTTTATCAGCCATTCCTTCGTTTGAATCATGTGCATCTTTTTCGGTATTCCAATAATAAATATCTATCCATGTTCCATCACTATCTTTATATAGAGTTTGATTCAAGAAACCATTTAACTCCTTCAAATCAACAACCATAGAATCTACGGCTTTTATCATTTCTTCATCAGTAACACCATTTTTTGACTTCCAAGTCAGAATTTCAAAAACTGTTTTTGTATCGAACATAGTTTCTCCGTTTGCGAATAAATGGCTAGAAAACACCATGAAAAAAATTACTAAGGTTAATTTTACTATTTTTGGTTTCACTGTAATCCTCGTTTTATATTGCCTAACGCCTAGCTAAGGGGCAAAATTTGTTGGCAGTTTTTTTGCGTGTTTTTGCAAAAAAGATGACAACATATTTTGTCCGTTTGAGCTTCTTGTTAGCCCAATTTTTCAATTAATCGTTCTGCTTCTGTTATTAGATGAGGACTATTTCTATGATTCCATGTTTTATCACACCAATCACAGCAATCCCATAAATTTCCTAACCACCATTCATCTTCGTTCCCTTCTTCTTCTGGGTTTTTGATGTCTGACAGCTCAATGTTATATAGCATGTCGAGTTTATTGATGAGTGTGCAAATCTCTTGCACTGATCTGTTTTCATTAATAAATAACTTTAAAGCTTTAACGAGCCTTATTTTTGCGAAAGGCTCTGATTTCCATGATTTTATTTCGAAACCATTAATATCTTTTGCAATAGACGTTAAGGTTCTTTCGATATTCTTTGTATTAGATGGATCATATAGCTCGTAGAAAAATGGATGAATTTCACCTTCATGTAGATTTACGGAATCAGCCCAAGCTATCACTTCTTCATGACTTCCGATATCACACCAATGATCAATTACTAGCTGATTTAATTTAAGTTTCAAATTCTTCATAAGGGGGCTAACGCTCTGCACAACGGTGGAGTAATGTGGCGCGGCTTTTTGCGTTTCTTTGCAAAAATCGCGACACATTACGGAATCCGTTGGTGCATTTGGTTATGTGATAATTACACTTCATAGTTGATATAAATTCATTTTTTTAGGTAATTAAATATTAGCCACTTACCATTACTACATTGCTCATTCGGTTTATCACCTTCCCAGCCACAGGGGATGAAACCATTTGAATATATGGCAGCTAAAGACTCTAAATATTGGCTCCATTTGTTTATACCAAATTTTCGTGATTCATAGAGTAGGCAAATATCTTCTCCTATTGGAATAGGATAAGTATTAAAAATACTACTGAACCTTTTTTTCAATGTTGCTTTATATACTTTGCGGTTTATCAATTCACGTAGTTTATCTAGATCGTCGAAATCTTTATTATTTAAGTTCATCGATGAAATATCTGAGTTAACTTCACCCATTAACATTAGCCAGTTGGTTCTTCCGCTGTCATCTATTAAAAACTGTGACCCACACTGATCGAAATCTTTGATTTCGACAACGTTACTTGGAAGCGTAATTTCATGCGGCACTTGAACCGTATCTAAAAAAGATAATACATCTGAAATACAATCATATTCACTAAATCTTGAAGCCATAAATAAAATTTCACTCAGACTCTAACTTCACATAACGCCTTGCTCAACGGAGTAGTATGTTTGGCGGTTTTTATGCTTCTCTTTGCATAAAAAGTGACAAATATACGGAGTCCGTTGCAGCTACTGGTTAGAGCAATGTTTACTACGGACATTGAACTTTGCCGTTTAGAACATGCCCTAATTTGTTTTTAATTTCTTTAATGCACTTAATGCACTTAATGCACTTATATTCCATCACAATTTTATTGTTCAATCATACTTTTTCATCACTATTATCGAGGATAACCAATAAGCTTGATAGATGGCTATGAGCATAATGCTGATCATTCACATTTAGAACATGAGCTTCACCGATTATCACTCTAGTTCTGTAAATAATGCCTCTTATTTTTTATATATACTCTGAGGCTAACCGCTTCTTTATATTGCCCTATAAGGCTCTAACGCCTTGCTCTTGGGCAGTTAATAAATGCGGCCAGTCTTTTTTGGCCGTATTTATTGGCTGTCCTAAGCAGCTATTGGTTATAGGGCTATTTGTA
>JADGDH010000247.1 GCA_016745015.1 Colwellia sp. | reverse complement strand
GGGCGATAAAATGTCTCGTTTTATGCAATTGTGTGATGCCTTTGATATACCAATGATTTCTCTTTGTGATACGCCTGGCTTTATGGTTGGGCCTGAGGCCGAGAAACAGGCAACTGTTCGACATATTTCTCGAATCTTTGTCGCGGCAGGGAGTCTAACCGTTCCATTTTTTACTATTGTGCTACGTAAAGGGTACGGATTAGGTGCTCAAGCAATGGCTGCAGGCAGCATGCATTCACCCGTATTTACAGCGTCTTGGCCTACTGGAGAATTTGGGGCAATGGGGGTTGAAGGAGCGATTAACTTGGCTTTTTCTAAACAACTGGCAGCAATAGAAAACATTGAAGAACGTGAAAAATTGTTTAAATCACTCGTTGATAAAACTTATGAAAATGGTAAAGCATTAAACATGGCAAGTTATATGGAAATAGATGCAGTAATCGATCCCATAGACACTAGGAAATGGTTAGTCAGGGGATTAAAATCAACACCTAAACGGGGTGAACCAACAAAAGAAAAACATTCGTTTGTTGATACTTGGTAGACTTTGATTAAAGAAGCTTAGCTATGCCCGTGTTACTTCAAAAGCCTGAAATTTGCATCTTGAAGTATCATGGGTATATACCCATGATACCTCTAAATGCAGGATTAAGCTGGAATTAGAAACGCCTTAGGCAAGGCGTTGATTGAAGAGCATGAACCGCTCAGGCATTCTAAAACAGCTTCCTCTGCTAACGTAACTCTCTACGTAATAATTTACCAACAGTCGATTTAGGTATTTCATCAATAAACACTATTTCTTTTGGAACCTTATATGCAGTAAGTCCTTGACGACAAAAATCAATAACATCTTGTTCAGTGATGCTTTTATCTTTTTTGACAACAAAAAGTTTGGCGGATTCGCCAGTTTTTTCATTGGTTACACCAATACAGGCTGATTCTAAAATGCCAGGCATATTGGCAACTTCGGCTTCAATTTCATTAGGGAAAACATTAAAGCCAGAAACGATAATCATATCTTTTTTACGATCAACAATATGAAAAAATCCTTTGTCATCTAGCATGGCTATATCACCAGTTTTAAAATAACCGTCTTTAGTCATACACTCGTTTGTTGCTTCTATGTTATTCCAATAACCAGACATTACTTGTGGCCCTTTAGCACATAGCTCACCTGATTCTCCATCGGCAAGGACATTACCAAGGTCATCACGAATAGATATATCAGTATTAGGTAAGGGAACACCTATACCAGGTACATAACCATCATCAGTACCAATGTTTAACGTAAGAATTGGTGATGTTTCAGATAAACCATAACCTTCATCTAAACGTACTTTGGTAACTTGCTGCCATTTATCTGCTACGGCTTGTTGCACTGCTGTGCCACCACCAATACACAGTTTGAGTGCTGAAAAATCAACTTGTTCAAACCCTGGAGTATGTAATAAGCCATTAAATAAAGTATTCACACCAGTGAACATGGTTGCTCGAGTATTTTTCCATATTTCAACAAAACTTGGCATATCACGAGGATTTGCGACTAATACATTTTTAGCACCCACATAGAAGTAGCCCAATGCATTAGCCATTAAAGCAAAGATGTGGTACATCGGAATAGCGGTAATAACAATCTCGTTACCATAATCTATACGATCTTTAGCAAACTCTTGGTATTGCAAAATATTAGCAATTAAATTGCCATGACTAAGCATAGCTCCTTTAGATAACCCTGTAGTACCACCAGTATATTGTAAAAATAGTAAATCATCTTGGCAGAGCTTAGGCTCAGTTAGCTCAAGACTTTTACCTTCTGTTAAAGCGTCGGTAAAGGCAATGGTGTTTTTTAAACGTTCATCAACAGGCTCGCAGGGTAAGTTCTTATTAACTAAATCATCTAAGTTAACGGTAATAACATTTTTAACCCCTGTGTTATCAATAATATCAGCTAACACTTTGGTTGAAGAGGAAAAAATTATAATAGTATCAACTTGTGCATCATTTAACTGATGTTTCAACTCTCGTGCTGTGTACATAGGGTTAACGTTCACTTGCACTGCGCCTATACGAATAATACTCCACATAGCGATAGGGAAGCATAAGATGTTTGGACACATAAGTGCGACACGATCACCTTTGTTTATCTTTAATTTATTTTGAAGGAAAGCAGCGAAATTTTTCGATAATTCATCCACTTGTTCAAAAGTTATATCAGTACCAAAACTACTATAGGCAGCTTGTTGTTTATATTTTGGCACTGTTTGTTG
>JADGDH010000114.1 GCA_016745015.1 Colwellia sp. | reverse complement strand
ATTATTTTTAGATCAAATATTATAAGTTTAACTTCCATAATAAATTATAAGAGATACTACAAAAATATAGCCTTTAATGATACAAAAATGACCATTTATTAACCAAGGTTATTTACTCTTATTCACTAGATAAGATTTTCTTTCCGTCAAATGTGCTATTAAACGTTAATGAAAATGAGCGAAGCTTTAATTGATTTCCATCATTTTTTTTACCTGATTTCGGTTAAAAAATTTAGCTAGCAAGTAGACAGGTTACCTAATGATGCTGGTGCAACGTTATTTTTACTGCTGTTCCTACACCTATTTCACTTGTTAAAGTAATTTTTCCTCCAATTTGCTCTATTAATTTTTTGCATAAATTAAGCCCTATTCCCGTCCCTTTTTCATAACTAGTGCCAAGCGAGCTTTTTTGAATATTAAAAATATTTTTTAACGCGCGTTTTTCAATGCCAATACCATTATCTTTTATAACGATATTACAACGATTAGATTCTTCTGTTGTAAAAATCTCTATTAAGCCATTTTTTTTGGTGAACTTAATAGCATTATTAATTAGGTTGGCAACAACAATATGTATAATTTGTTCATTTAAGAGGCATTGAATGTCGGGTTGAACTGAAATAGCAAAGTCTACACTCTTGTTTTTCGCCATAATGCTATAAGGTGCAACCGATGTTTCTACAAGCTTTGCAATATTGTACATTTGAATATCAGGTACAATTTTATTCATTTGTTGTAATGACCAAGCAAGTAAATTTTCCATTAAATAAAACGTGCTTTTAGCGGCATTGTTTATGTCAAAAAGCATCTCATTCCTTGTGTCTTCATCTATGTTAAAGCGGCTTTGTAAAAGCAGTTGCGAGCTTGTCATTAAACTATTGAAAGGCTCTTTTAAATCATGAGATATCACAGAAAACAAATTATTTAATGTTTCATTAGAGGTTTTTAATTCAGCTAGTAATGTTGATTTTTCATTCTCAAGTAATTTTGTTTTGGTATAGTCGAAAGCAACGCCAGACATCCCATATACTTCACCATTTTCATCAAGTAACGGTGTTTTATTCGATTTATAGCAAAAATATTCGCCTTGATATTCACCCTCTTCTTCGATAATTACCGCTTGCTTGTTATTCATAATCTCTTGATCATTAGCCATAAGTACTTTGGCTACATCTTCATCATATAAAGCGAGATCATTCTTACCTATTATATCTTCTTCCTTGACCATTATCTTTTTACAGTAAGCGTCATTGATATAAAGGTAAACACCCTCAGAATCTTTTATGTAACATAAATCATTATAAGAATTTAGTAGAGACTTCATTAATTCAGGAACACTTTTTTTCATTTTTTTCCCACTAATCGCATTAAGTGCCACAAAGGATAAAGTAAAATTAAGTGAATAAATACAATAAAGTGCTTGTTTAAAAATAATTAATATGCGATAAGTGACAAAAGTGACGATATCAATAAATATAACGTAACAAAGTCTCTATTACCATGTTCAGGAACGTTAATGGAAAAATATAAAGAGTATTATACTAGCCGTGAGGCAGCTAAAATATTGAGTGTAGCTGTGAGTACGGTTCAACTTTGGACCAAAAATGGCTCCTTAAACTCTAAAACTACCGCAGGTGGCCATCGCCGAATTTCGCGTGAATCACTTGAAAATATGCTATTAGAGCAGACTCAATCACAAAAACCAGCCTCAGAACAAAACGGGTTATCTTTGCTAGTGGTAGAAGATAATGCTCAAATGGCTCGCCTTTACAAGCAATCAATTGAGTCATGGCAAGAAAACATTAACTTATCAATTAGTAATAATGGCTATGATGCATTAATTTTCCTTGGCGATAAAAAACCTGACGTAATTATCACTGATTTACTTATGCCACAAATGGATGGTTACCAGATGTTAAAATCAATATCTGTACATGCAAAGTTACAAGCAAGTCAAATCATTGTAGTAACAGGCTTAGGTACTGATGAAATTTCGACTTTTGGCGAGTTGCTTTCAAATACCCATGTTTTTACTAAACCTATCGACTTTATTGCACTGCATAAATACCTTAAATTTGAATTAGCTTTGTTTAATGACTAACGAGTAAATAATGACAGACAATATTTCTAAAAAGAACTGTTTAACTGAGCTTGAAGATGAAGTTCTATCTGTAGAGCATACAATTTCGGTACAGTCAAAATTTTTGATGGGCTTAGGGCATGAATTAAGAACACCATTAAATGTTATTTTAGGCTTTGCTCAGTTATTAAAAAAAGTAAACTCAACCAACTTAACTGATGAGCAACTTTCCAATGTAGAAGAAATTATTCAAAGTGCTAATCACTTGGTTGAAATAAGCGATGAAACCTTAGCTTGGTCAAAAGTTGAGATGAATCGTCACAGTCCAGAGTTAATTGCTGTTAAGTTGTCAAAGGTGATAGGTAAAATATGGTATTTAATGCGTTCAGAATGTAAGTTAAAAAATATCAGATTTACTATTAAACTAAATCAACACTTTATTAGCATTAAAAATCTATCAGGTATTCCAACATTGGTTATAGCTGACTCACTTATACTTCAGCAGGGTATGTTAAACATTATTACAATGCTTGTTAAAAACATGCCAAATCATGGCGTGATTGCCATTAATATTGATACTGGCAGTGAGAAATTTCAGCAAAAAAATGTTACTCAAATAACAATACACAGTAGCCAAGCATTATATAATTTATCAGAAAAATCTAAATTATCTAAAAATACAGGCCTATCTTCAACACCTCACCTAAGTCATGAAAAAGAAAATGAAGTGAATACTCGGCTAATTGAGCTTAGTTTAGCCAAAGCTAAGAAATTGATAAAATCGATTAATGGCAAGTTTAAGGTTAACGTAAGTAAACAAGGTTTTGAGCTTTTTACCATGGAGTTACCCTGTCCTGTTGCAGTGCATGCCGATAATAGTCCCTTATGTGATTTAAACTCATCCATAGAGTCTTCAATTAACATTTTATACATTGAGGATAACCTCGCTACGGTTAGGCTTGTTAAACAATTATTAAAAAATATCGGTGATTTTACTTTTCATTCGGCTGATACGGCGCAAATGGGTTTAGAAATAGCGACAAAGACTCAACCTCAACTGATATTGATTGATATAAATCTACCCGATTATAATGGTCTTGAACTGTTAAGTAGCCTTAAAACCATGACAAATATTGAAAACACAAAACTCATTGCCATTAGTGGTGACATCGCACAAACGAGTATTGAAAAGGCATTGAACCAAGGGTTTGATGAATACATTACTAAACCAATTTCCATTGAAGAATTTTCAAGTAAAATAAGGCTGCATTTTAATAGTCGTTAATAATGGGATTTATTTTGTACAAAGTTATTACACTCATTAAGTATAGCGACATAAAATGTAATTTTTATTAACTGTCGCAATACTTGTTTGTCCTATTTCTAAAATAAAATTTTTTACAAAAATTTCATATAAAAAACCAACCATCATATTCACTCTAATCGTCATTAACAAACAAAAATCCTAATCATATTCGTTATATTCGTCATTTAATTATTGTTTTATATTGATTTTATCATTTAAAATCAGTCGCTTGGTTGGTTTTCTTGCTTGCTTTTCTAACTGTTTTTTCATAATCTATTTAGTGATTACACCTCATTGTCATAACTAACACGAAAGGAAATAATATGTTAAAAGCTAAAATATCACATGTTGCTATTGCTACCTGTTTATTGGCAGCTGTGACAACAGCAAACGCTAAAGATATTGTGCACGACTCTGAATACTACATTCTCAAAGCCCAACACGGTGATAAGTGGGCTAAGGAAGATGTAAAGATTCAACAAAAAATAGATGCGCTAAAAAAGAAACATGGTCGAGCACCAAATATTATCCATATTATGTGGGATGATACAGCCGTTGGAGAGATTGGAGTACCACAAAACCAAATGAATAGAGGTTTTAAAACACCCAACATTAATACTTTTGCCGCGGAAGGGCAATACTACTCTCGCATGTATACAGAGCCTTCGTGTACCCCTACTAGAGCAGCCTTTCAAACAGGTCGACATGCGGTAAGATCAGGTATGTACAATGTATCTTTTCCACTTGAATATGGTGGCATGAGTGAAAAAGAGACAACTATTGGTGAAGTGCTAAGTGAGGCTGGTTATGCCACAGCCTTTTATGGTAAAGGGCACCTTGGTGATATAGAACAGTCTTACATGACCAACATGGGTTATGACGAAGCGCTTTGGTCACCATATAATCAAGTACCGAGTATGTACGTACCTCGTGGTGATCTAGGACCGATGTTCCCTACTTCTGTTATGCCTGAGTTGTATCCTGATGACCCTTACGATATAGACAAAGGATGGAGGCCAAGAGGCTATGTATGGGCTTTAGAAGGCACCAAAGGTGGTAAAGTTAAAGAATGGGGTACTCCGCCAAACGAAGATGATTATTATGCGCTTGAAGGTGAGATGCAAAAACGTACGATTGATTTTATTAAAAAAAGTGCCAAAGCAAAGAAGCCATTTTTTGTAGCCTACCACCCTATTGCCGCTTCATTTATGGGTAATAAACCTGGTACAAAACCAAGTACAGTTGCAGGCGGTCTTGTGCAGGAATTCTTGGTACAGTTTGATCAATGGCTTCCTAAATTACTACAGACACTTAAAGATGAAGGTGTAGAAGAAAATACATTGGTCATTCTTATGGCTGACAATGGGCCTATGACACACAATGGACCTGCTGGAATGGTGGAAACACTCTACCGCGGAGGTAAAGGTGATTCATGGGAAGGTGCTGTAAGGGTTCCATTCTTAGTACGTTGGCCTGGTGTTATTAAACCACAGCAAATCGTTGGGGACATGGTGCATGTGACAGACCTTTACACCACCTTTGCAAAGTTAGCAGGAGCTACCGATAAAATTCCGACAGATAGAATTATAGATGGACTTGATCAAACATCACTTCTATTTAATGGTGACACACATAGTCGTCGTGATTCTGTCAATATCTATACGGGTAATATCTTAGCCGCTTCTGTAAAAGGTCGTTTCAAGCGTCGTTGGGTTGGTGAGTTACCAGGTCTTTCAGGGGCTGCATTTTTTGACCTCTATAATGACCCTCGTGAAGTACAACCTAAAATGCTTCCTGGTTTTACAACAAAACCTATGTTTGACATTATGAGAGCGCGTCATGAACTTTGGATGCGAAAATATCCAAACTCTAAACATGTGACAGGTATGCCTCTTAGAGGTCTTGAAAATCCTCGTCCTGCTGTTAAAGACGCTGGTCAGTTTCGTATGAACCAGGATGATATTCCTTTTGATGTGAAAGGCTTCCTCAAGCATGATGCGCCATATGACCCATCAATGGAAAGTTGGGGATCGGGTGAGTCGTCTAAATAAGTAATCGCATTGCGGAAAATGAGCCCTCCGTCTTTATTAATGGCGGGGCTCAAAAGAAGGTTACTTAACTCATTTTTGTATATTGCTAATCTTCAAATAAGAAGTTATAGGTTACTAGCCTATAACTTTTTTAAATTCATTAGAGCAAGCAGACGTTTACTATCATCTTTTTATCTATATATATTATTGTTTTAAAAATTGACTTTTGAACAGTGTCAACTTACTCAATGACAGCTGTAAACTTATTAGTAGGAACCATCTTCCTATTAACTATATAGTTAATTGTGCTTTAAAATAAATGGAAATTATAAAATGAAAAAATTAATTAACACCAGTGTTATCGCTTTCTTAACTTCTTTTTCGAGTATAGCGAGTGACAATAATGATTGGCAATTTGAAGTGACTCCGTATTTATGGGCAGTTGCACAAAATGGTGATACAGGCGCCAGAAATGTTAAAGGCTCAGGCATAGATTTAATTGCTGAATTAGAGATGAGCACAAGCGATATTTTTAAAAACCTTGATAGTGGCTTTTTATTAAATGCGTCTGCTAAAAATGATAAATGGTTGTTTTTTATTGATACCGTTTACATGAAAGTGGGTGTTGATAAAAGTGGTGAAGGCATAACAGGTATTGGTGATAATAAAGTTGATGTAACTGCACGCGAACAACTTATTGACCTAGTTGCAGGTTACAAGGTTTATAAAACAAAAAATACAGAATTATACCTTTATGGTGGTATGCGTTATGCCGATGTTGAAACCACCATAAATGCAGATTTTACTCCTTTAGGTATTCCAGAACTTAACCTGACTAAACAAATTAAAGTAGGTGACACTTGGGTAGACCCACTTATTGGCGTTTATTCAAATTGGCAAGTATCTAAAAAATTAGTCGTTATGACACGGTTAGAAGTAGGCGGCTTTGGTGTTGCCTCTGACAACAGTTGGTTAGTTGCAGTAGGATTAAACCAAACACTTAATAAAAAATGGTCACTTAAATACTCATACCGTTACCTTGCCGTTGATTACGATGACAATGACTTCGTTTTTGATGTAGATAGTAATGGTTTATTGATTGGTGCCACTTACGCATTTTAAATAACAAATATGTGAAATTGATAATAAAAGAGAGTTTACTATGAAGCTAAAACATGTCGTCCTTATTTTTTTACCTTTTTTGTGTACAAATCTTTTAGCACAAGAAAGTAAAGCTGACGATAAAGAAATACAAGATATGTCAGATCCTTTAGCGGTTTATACGCAAATGGGGGTAGGAACAGCGAACAAAGGTCTTTTTCTTAAAATTGGTAAAAGTTATGACCCTGGCAAACCTAAAGTAATGGCAATGAATGTCTTTGAGGTACATGGTTTTTTTGGGGAATCTTTAGGTTGGGATAGTAAAGACAATCAAGATAACTCTATTGATTCTTTGCGATTTCGTAACTTTAAAGTTGACATGACCAATGGTCGAGGTAGCCAAATAGATATCAATTATAAGTTTGATGCTAATCATCTAGCTAAACAAACAGGTGATGCATCGTATAGCATTATACAAGCGTTACCTAAAATGAGTATTTTCAACCTTTACCCACTTGCAGGGCTTGGCGCTTCATTTGGGCAAGATGTACTTGAAGACGATGGCAGTATTGATAGTGGCTATTCAGTTAATGGTACTTTCGGTTTAATCGGCATGTATGGAAAAATGACTATTACCGATAAACTTTGGTTGAATTACAACCCTTTTTGGTTAACAACCTTTAGTGGCTCTAATATTTATAAAGACCATGCTTATGGAGAAAATAATAGTAGTTTGTTTACCCATGAATTTATCGCAAGCTATCAATTCACTCCAAGACTGAATGTTCGATACTTTGCCAACTGGAATGAAGATGTTGACTTTAGCGATGGTAGCCATCGCATTGAAGTGAATTATCAACTTTAGTTAAATAAGTTGAACAAGTTCAATCGGTTAGATCGAAAAAAGGAAACCTTATGAATAAATTATTAACATCTACTTTGTTTGCTGTTACTTTATTAAGTTCAGCCAATGCTATTGCCGATGTACTGGTATTAAAAGACGGGCAAACATTAACGGGCTCATTAGTTTCTAGAAATGCGGATGGCGTAATTTTCGATATTGGCGGCCAGCAGTTAAAATTTGCCTCAGCCAATGTACAAAGCATTAGCTTTGACGATGCGTCACCAGTAGCTGTGCAGGCACCACAAGCACAAACGGCGCAGGCACAGCAGCAAGCAACAGAAAATAACAATGTGTCAGCGGTAGCGCCGGTTGGTACTCGTGTTGTCGTAAAAACATCAACCTCTATTGATAGTAGAAAGCATAAAGAGGGTCATAAATTTACTGTGCGCCTTGAAGCTGATTTAGTTGCTAACAATGTAGTTATTGCACCTAGAGGCAGTACACTTTACGGTGTTATTGCTCAAGCGAAGCAATCAGGCCGTGCGGCAGGTAGTTCAAGTTTAGAAATAACTTTTACTGACATAATGCTTAATAACCAAATGAAGCCTATTGCTACTTCTACAGTAAAAGCCGTTACTGAAAGCACCACCAAGTCTACGGTTGGTAAATCAGCAAGACTTGCCGCTGTAGGTGGCTTAGCTAACGGTTCAAAAGGCGCTAAAAACGCAGCAAAGTTTGGTTTAGGGGTTTCACTATTAACGAGTGGAAATTCCATTAATATTCCCGCAGGCACGCTTTTGGAATTCCAGCTAGCTATGCCATTAAGTCAGTAATAAATCAGATATTTAATAAAAAAGAAAAGGACAAACAATGCTAATCGTACTCAGTATTTACTTTTTAATCATTTGGTTAATATTTTTTAAATTTAAAGTATTACCGTGGAATAAATCATGGAAGTGGGTCACCTATAGCATTGCTTTTTTTATTGCCTTAATTGTTGTTGGCGCCTTAAATTATTACACCCCGTCATCAACATCGTCAGTTGTTCAATCATATAGCCAACGTGTTTATCCTCAAATTATGGGGCAAGTAATTAATATTAACCAACAAAATAGACCTGTAAAAAAAGGAGAGGTTTTATTTACTTTAGACAGTACACCGTATCAGCTAGCTGTTGATAGTAGTAAGGCAAGCCTAGAGTTGGCAAAAATTAAATATGCTGATGTAGAAATTTTAGTAAAAAAAGGGGTAGAAAGAGAAAAGTCATTAGATTTATATAAAACTGAACTTCAAATAGCACAAGCTAAATATGAGCAAGCTTTATTTGATCTGAGTAATACCCGTATTAAAGCTCCTTTTGATGGCAAAATTATTGCTTCATCATTACTAAAAGGGCAAACGGTTTCCCGTATGACCTCAGTAATGACGCTTCAAAAAAGTGAACAGAAATGGTTAGGTGTAGTTATACCGCAGACAGGCATGAAAAATATAAAAATTAATGACCAAGTTAATATCGTATTTTCTTCAGCCCCAGGGGATATTTTTAAATCTAAAGTTGTAGCAATAACTCAAGGGCTAATTCAAGGGCAAATCTTTGCAGAAGATAGAAACCGCCCCGTAGATAATTTATTAAGTGCAAGGCCTTTATATGCAGTAAAAGTAGCCATACCGAATGATGCACCTGAATATGTCACACGAGAAGGTACCACCGCCAGTGTAACCATTATTACTGATCAAGATAATCCGATTAATGTATTAGCAAATATTTTACAGTGGATTGGCTCTATGATGGCTTATCTGTAGCAATATTGATTTGGGTCTAATATCCTTGCTGAAAAGAATGTTATATTTTGGATTGAAAATATCATCATTCAATTATCTATAGATATAACACAATGAAAAAATTAAACATTATGAAAAAACTAAATGTTTTTGTCCCAATAATCGCGTTCTTATCAACAACGCTTGTTTACGCATCGTCAAGTCAGTTTTTTGATACACTTGATGGTCAATTTGATGCATCCCAATACCTTTCAGAAAATGCTTACGGCTTTTTACCTGTACCTATTATTATTACTGATCCGGCTGTTGATGGTGGTTTAGGGGTGATAGGATTATTTTTTCATGA
>JADGDH010000007.1 GCA_016745015.1 Colwellia sp. | reverse complement strand
TTGTTCGAAGATAAATTAAACTAAACGTATCTTTAATATACTAAACTTGAGATAAATTAAGTATGGGAGTAGTTAAATAATAAGCAAGCAAGTCAAAACCGTTAAAAAAAACTTATTCCAAATTAAATTTAAGTTATAATAAAATTTCTTCTGGGGTGTTTGTAAGTGACTATGTCCCTGAGCCGATAAGTTTTACCTTAGGAAGTTGATTATTAGCTATTGTGCAAGCCTGGCTTGTATCAGGAAGCCTACGGTTAAAGTGATACTTCCGCCCTGAACACACGGTGTTCAGGACTACGGTTAACTGCGGCACCTTGGAAGAGCTATTTTTATTCAGTATTGTATTTTTCAATTCTAATAAGAGCTTTACTTTCATGGTAGAAATCCATATAAACTATCAACATTAATTCCTCTACAATATAAATTTACAATTTACTCTTTCTCGAAAACACAACTACGACAAGTACAATAATATGACTTTAGTGAATAACCAACCAATAGGGATATTTGACTCAGGGATAGGTGGCTTATCTATTACTAAACATATAAAGCAACAACTACCTTATGAGAAAATTATCTATGTTGCAGATACACTGTATTCTCCTTACGGAAATAAAACTGCACACTCTATTATAGAAAGGGTCAACTCTGTTGCTGAAAAGCTGTTGCAACAGAAAATAAAAGCTTTGGTTGTTGCTTGTAACACAGCAACAGTTAATACGATAGAGCAATTAAGAAACCAAATAGCCATTCCTATTATTGGCGTTGAACCTGCTATAAAGCCTGCAACAATTAATAGTAAAAATAAGAAAATAGGTGTATTAGTTACTCAGGCCACCGCAAAAAACCCACGTTTTTTAACCTTAATTGATAAATTTTCCAGTGGAGCAGAAGTTATTATTCAGCCTTGCCCTGGTTTAGTTGAACTCATTGAACAAGGCGATATGGATACTCTGCAATGTGAAGTGTTACTTAATAAGTACTTAATTCCATTATTAAAAAAAGAGGTAGATACAATTGTACTGGGTTGTACCCATTACCCTTTTTTACTAAAGAAAATTGAAAAATCCTGTGGTAATAACATCAAAATTATAGATACTGCAATACCTGTAACGAATCAATTACAACGTCAATTGCAAAAAAACCAGCTCTGCACTACCGTTAATAACCCCACTAGCATAGAGTTCTTTAGTTCAAAACCATCATTACTTTTAGATAGCTTATGCACAAATTTATTAGATCAAGAAGTATCATTCAAATTATTTTAGCCGTCTAGACGTAAAAACCTTTATCTACTTAATCAAAACCGCTACACTTAGCGACAATTAAATCACACTCAATCTTGAGTGTTTTATTACCTGTTTTTTGAGGTTTTATGTCTACACATTATTTTACTTCTGAATCTGTTTCAGAAGGTCATCCAGATAAAATAGCCGATCAGATTTCTGATGCGGTTTTAGATGCTATTATTGCCAAAGATAAATTTGCCCGTGTTGCTTGCGAAACCATGGTTAAAACTGGTGTAGCAATAATTTCAGGCGAAGTAAGTACGAATGCATGGGTTGATTTAGAAAAGATCACTCGTAACGTAATTAGTAATATTGGTTACACATCTTCAGATGTCGGCTTTGACGGTGAAACTTGTGGCATAATGAACTTAATTGGTCAACAATCTCCAGAAATAGCCCAAGGCGTAGATCGCTCTAAACCTGAAGATCAAGGAGCCGGTGATCAAGGCTTAATGTTTGGCTATGCGACTAACGAAACTGAAACCTTAATGCCTGCACCGTTATATTACTCGCATAGATTAGTTGAACGTCAAGCTGAAGCGCGTAAATCAGGCATTCTTCCTTGGTTGCGTCCCGATGCAAAATCACAAGTGACTTTCATTTATGAAGATAATAAACCTGTTGCTATTGATACGGTTGTGCTTTCAACTCAACATAACCCTGACATTAAGCAAGAAGATTTAGTTAATGCGGTAATGGAGAATATTATTAAACATGTTCTCCCAGCCGAGCTATTAACCAAAGATACTAAATACTTTATCAATCCTACTGGTCGTTTTGTGATTGGCGGCCCCGTAGGCGACTGTGGCTTAACAGGTAGAAAAATCATTGTTGATACCTATGGCGGCATGGCACGTCATGGCGGTGGAGCATTTTCTGGCAAAGATCCATCAAAAGTTGATCGTAGCGCAGCTTATGCTGGTCGTTATGTTGCTAAAAATATCGTTGCCGCAGGTCTTGCTGATCGCTGTGAAATTCAAATATCATATGCTATTGGTGTTGCCGAACCAACATCAATATCAATTGATACATTTGGCACAGGAAAAGTTAGCGAAGAACGTTTAGTTGAGCTAGTGCGTGAACATTTTGATTTACGTCCTTACGGTATCACTAAAATGTTAGATTTATTACATCCTATGTATCAACAAACAGCAGCATACGGTCATTTTGGTCGTGAACCATTTGCAATGACTGTTGGCGATGATACTTTTACCGCTTTTAGTTGGGAAAAAACTGATAAAGCAGATGATTTACGCAGATCAGCTGGGATATAACTTATTCCACCTGTTCAGATAAAAACAATATAAAACCCAAGCCAGCATCCATCTAGAAATGCTGGTTTTTTATTTTTAAAAATAGTTAATATCTAACATTGTTTTTTATTGCTTCTGCCCTTATCTTTTATTCATCGAAAATAATTTTTTGGTCAATATTAAAAGACATGCATAAAACACGCATTTATCAAAATAGTAAACTTATTTTAAATGAAACATTAAAACTATCTGATGATGCCTTTGGTCATATGATCAGAGTGTTACGTTTGAATGAAGGTGATACCGTTGCTCTTTTTAATGGTAATAATGCTTATCAGTACACAGCTAAATTAGTAGAAGTAAAAAAAAAATATGCTAGCGTAAGAATAGTTAGTCAAGATGCGATCACAAATGAATCACCATTGAATATTCATTTAGGGCAAGGAATTTCTCGCGGTGATCGCATGGACTTCACTTTACAAAAATCAGTAGAGCTTGGCGTAAATAAAATCACACCATTATTTACCGAACGTTGCGGAGTAAAGTTATCATCTGAACGTTTAGCCAAAAAGCGTGATCAATGGCAAAAAGTTGTCATCAGTGCTTGTGAGCAAAGTGGCCGTTGTATTGTGCCAGAAGTTGCAGAGCCTATGACTCTTCAAGGCTGGTTAAATCAAGAAACTAACGCGCTAAAACTAAATTTACACCCAAAAGCTAAGCATTCTATTATGTCATTACCAGTTGATAACTCTAACAATAAGCAGCGAGTTAGGCTGTTAGTTGGCCCTGAAGGTGGATTAAGTGACGAAGAAATAAGCCAAGCAAAACAAGCTGATTTTCAAGATATTTTACTGGGCCCAAGAGTACTCCGAACAGAAACTGCGGCACTTACCGCGATTACAGCATTGCAGTGCCGTTTTGGTGATTTAGCATAAATTTATATAGGATAAGAAATGACAACAATACAATCTAAAAAAATAAAACTCGGTATTGTGATGGATCCAATTTCACAAGTAAAAGTTGCTAAAGATTCATCCATGGCGATGATGCTTGAAGCCCAGAAACGTGGTTATGAAATTTATTATATGGAAATGCAAGACTTATATCTTGACCGTGGTAAAGCGCGTGCCAACACTCAAAAAATCAAAGTGTTTGACGATGCTAAGCATTGGTACGAATTATCTGATCAGCAAGATATTGCACTAAGTGAGCTTGATGCTATTTTAATGCGCAAAGATCCTCCGTTTGATACTGAATACATTTACGCTACTTATATGCTAGAACGAGCCGAGGTTGAAGGAACACTTATTGTTAACAAACCACAAAGTTTACGTGATTGTAACGAAAAACTATTTACTGCTTGGTTTGCTGACTTAACACCACGTACTTTAGTAACCAGAAATGACACTCAAATTAGAGCTTTTCACCAAGAATTAAAAGACATCATTATCAAACCTCTTGACGGTATGGGCGGGTCATCCATCTTCCGTATTAAAGAAGATGATGCCAATGTTGGCGTAATCATAGAAACTTTAACCGATCACGGCCAACAATACGCTATGGTACAAGAATATATGCCTGAAATTGTTGATGGTGACAAACGTATTCTTATTGTAAACGGCGAGCCAATGCCCTATTGCTTAGCACGTATTCCTGCGCAAGGTGAAACACGTGGTAATTTAGCAGCAGGTGGTAGAGGTGTAGCTAGACCTTTAAGTCCAACTGATAAACTCATAGCCGAAACAATTGCACCCGACCTTAAAAAACGTGGATTATTTTTTGTTGGTTTAGATATCATTGGTGACAAGGTTACTGAAATCAACGTTACTAGTCCAACCTGTATACGTGAAATAGAAGCCGCCTACCCTATTAATATTAGTGGTAAATTAATGGATGCCATTGAAGAAAACATTAACATAAATAAATAGTACATAAACTTATAATGCAACAGTGTGTATTCAAGTTCATAAGGTAACCAAATGAAAACTTTAGAGAACCAATTTTTAATTGCTATGCCCGCATTAGCTGATGATTATTTCAATAAAACCGTCACTTACATTTGTGAACATAATGATGAAGGTGCTATGGGCTTAATTATCAATATGCCTGTCAATATCACCTTACATGATTTATTAAAGCAAATTGAAGAGAATGATCACGAAGAAAATAATAAAAATACAACTAGCCAAACATCTGATGACAAAAATGACAAGCAAACTAAGCAAGAGCCTTTATCTGGAACAAAAAGTGTTACTGATAACATTTTGTTAGATAACAGTTTAGAACAATTAGTACTTTCTGGCGGCCCTATATCTCAAAATCGTGGCTTTGTTTTACATCGTACGCAATCTGGCTGGAAAAGCTCCCTCGCTTTGAGTGAAGAAATAATGATCACCACATCAAAAGATATCTTAATGGCATTAGGAACAGAAAAAGCCCCAGACCAATTTATGGTCACACTTGGTTATGCTGGTTGGGGACCTGGTCAATTAGAAGCGGAATTACAAGCTAACTCTTGGTTAACTATTGATGCTGACAGCGATATTCTTTTTAATACCCCTATAGAACAGCGTTGGCAAAAATCGACTGAAAAACTCGGAATAGATATAGCTCATTTATCATCTGAGATTGGACATGCATAGTGTCATATCTGGTTAATAATTGTGAGTAGCTAAATATCAATTAGAAACTCATTACTCAACACGTAAAGTTTATTTAAGGCAATCACTGTGACTAAAAAATCATCTAAAGCGGTAGGTCAACGTACTGTTATTGGTTTTGATTTTGGTAAAAAATATATAGGTGTTGCTGTCGGCCAAGAAATCACTGGTGCCGCCTCTCCTTTAGGCTCTATTAAAGCTAATGATGGCATTCCACATTGGGACTCTCTCTCTACTTATTTGACCGAGTGGCAACCTGATCTCATTGTGGTTGGTTTACCTTTAAACATGGATGGCAGTGCGCAACAATTAACAAAAGATGCTAGAAAATTTGGCAATAGAATTGCTGGACGTTTTGGTTTAAAAGTGGAATTTCAAGATGAAAGATTAACCACTGCCGATGCGAAGGAGCAATTATTTTCTCGTGGTGGTTACAAGAATTTAAAGAAAGATAATATTGATGCTGAATCAGCACGGCTTATTATTGAAAGCTTTTTCCAACAAAGTTATCAATAACAATTGAAATTAAAGACATTTAAAAGTCATTCCACATGAATATACTTTCTATTATATCGCCTTTAATAATCATTGCGTTATGCTTGAATTACTTTTTATGAAACAAATAAATGACAAAGAAAGCATATTGTAAAAAATGGGAGAATTCCGCTTGAATAATGTGACAATATAAAATAGATTATCCACTGTTTTATATTGAACTACTTTAATGATGATAATCAGATGACCACACAAAAACATTTCCCTCACATAAACGATAAAATGTTTGCAGAAAATGTTGCACTAAGCAACATTGCCAGGCAAGTAGGCACGCCTTTTTACTGTTATTCAAACACAGCCATTTGTCAGAACTATAAAGACTATCAACAAGCATTCTCTGCAACATTAGTAGATCAAGAAACATTAATTTGCTACGCAGTAAAAGCTAATGGTAATCAAGCCGTGTTATCAACCTTAGCAAAACTAGGCTCAGGTGCAGATGTTGTTTCAGAAGGTGAAATTCGCCGCGCTCGCACAGCAGGTATTCCAGCAAATAAAATTGTTTACTCTGGGGTTGCAAAAATTGAATCTGAGATTGAATACGCGCTAAGTGAAGGAATATTTCAATTTAATGTTGAATCTGAACCAGAGCTTGAACTTATCAGCCAAGTTGCGACACGTTTAAAGACAGTAGCAGCGATTGCTTTTCGTATTAACCCTGATGTTTGTGCTAATACTCATGCGAAAATTTCTACGGGAAAATCAGAAAATAAATTCGGTGTTCCTATTAGTAAAGCTCGACTCGCTTATAACAGAGCTGCGTCTCTACCTAACATAAAGGTACAGGGCGTTGATGTTCACATTGGTTCACAACTTACCCAACTTGCTCCATTTGAAGAAGCCTACAAGCGCATAGCCTTGCTAGTATCTGATCTTAGAGAAGATGGTCATGATATAAGCGTAGTAGATATCGGTGGAGGTTTAGGCATAACTTACAGTGATGAACACATTCCAAGCAAGCAAGAATATGCCACCATTGCAAAAGCACAATTAGGTCATTTAAATTGCAAAATTATTATTGAGCCAGGCCGCTCTTTGTTAGGAAATGCGGGGGTTTTAGTCTCAAGTGTCGTTTTTGTTAAAACAGGTGAAGAACGTCAATTTTTGATTCTAGATGTTGGTATGAATGATTTAATTCGCCCAAGTATGTATGAAGCTCACCATGATATTCTAGCCGTTGACAAAACAAATACTGAGCTTAAAACTTACGATGTGGTTGGCCCTGTCTGTGAAACAGGTGACACCTTTGCCAAAGCACGCCAAGTAAATGAGTCAAAATCAGGTGACTTAATTGCTATTATGAGTTGTGGTGCTTATGGCGCCGTAATGGCATCAACTTATAACACCCGAATGTTAGCACCCGAAGTGATGGTAAAAGAGAATGATTTTGCGGTTGTTCGACAACGTCCTACCTACGAAGAAGTGATTAACGCTGATTCGGTACCAAATTGGATTTAAAAATAATGAGCTATGAAGCTACCTTACGAACTGTAGTTTATATGATTGCTTTTACAGCCTATCCGTAACAGTAATTCGTAACTCAAAACACAAAAAATTAACACCAACTAGCTTCACTACTCGGCTTAGTTAACTGTTCTTCAATATTAGCTAACAATACTCGATAACCAACATTGCCATACAAGGTTTGCCTACCATTATCGATAATATATGAAGGACTGCCTTTTAGTGCTAATGCTTTCGCTTGCTGATAATTTCGCATTAAACCAGCTATAGCTCTTCCATCAAGCAACGCTTGGTTAACTTGCACACTATCTAGTCCAGCTTGTTCAATAATGGCAAATAATACATCTAAGTTACTGATGTCCTTTGCTTCAATAAAAAAAGCCTGTCTAAATTTTAATGCTAGTTCAATACTGTGTTTACATGAGTAGGTCAACTCAATAGCTTTAAGTACTAAATGGGGGTTAGCAGAAGAGGTTGGACGCGTTTTAGACCAAATATCACTATTTATATGTGCGTCTTCATAAATAGCAGCTGACTCAACCACATGAGTAGAAAAACCATCATACCCTCCCCGATCATGCCATTGAGTTGGTATTTTATTTACCGCATCGCCAAAAACATCTAAATAGTGATAGCGTAATTCTATTTTATTACCTAACTGCTTATTTAATTCATCAATACGACGTTGAGCTATCCACGCCCAAACACATAAAATATCACTATAATAATCAACAACTAAAGGACTAACCATCATTTATTTCCTAGAAAAATATCACTACAGTTATCTTAAAACAAACTAAAACACGCAGCAAACATCATCTAACATACATGTTATAACCCAGACATTTTTGTAACCAACACGCTTAAGTTGCTCTGCTGAAAAAGTAGCTCTAGCACCAGTAGCGCAATGGATAAAAATAGGCAAGTTTTCATCGGGATACATTTGTAGCATTTTCATTTCTAATAATCCACGCGGAATATTGATCGTGTTATCCCCTGCTTTTTCAGAAAATTCGGCGGGCTCTCTTACATCAATAATTATACCTTTTTCACGCTTACATTTTTTTGCCGCATCTTCCGCTGTAATAGTATTAAGTGATTGTCTTGCATGAGCAATAATTTCGGGGATTGTTTTTAACATAAGTATTCCTATTTAACACATAAGATAATTATTACATTGACATACTAATAAGCACGAGTAAAACCCTGCTTATGTATTTGTTTATCTACATTATACATTACTTTCTTTTAAACCTAATTTTTTTAAAATGGTCATCATTAAGCACCATTTAGTCATAGACGACTGTAGAAGATTCACACCAATAAAAGCAGTAAACCACATCCAATTGGGCGAATGAAATTGAGTAAGCACTAATGAAACTAATATCATAGTACCTGCGATTAAACGAAGTGCTTCATTGACTGTCATAATCTTCTCCTAACAATTTATATTAAAGTGTTAAATAATAATTTAGAGCTTACTAATTTAACTTTTCCTTATTTAAGATATATTAGCCTTTACTAAATTAAAGTTCAATAGTAAACTTAAATAAAGTTAACGAATAAAGTTCGTGGTTTTTAAATATGATGACAGATCAAACTAAATTACTTGAAAGTGCTCAACAAGTTGCCGATATTCTTAAGCAACTTTCTAATCCGTATAGACTAATGGTTCTGTGCTGCCTTTCTAATAAAGAGCTTACTGTTGGTGACTTAAATGAACAGATTGATTTATCGCAGTCTGCTCTTTCACAACATTTAGCCAAATTAAGAGAAAGCGAAATAGTAGCAACAAGACGAGAATCTCAAACAATTTATTATCGAATTGCTAACCCAAAAATCAAATATTTATTAGACGTTTTACAGCAGCAATTTTGTGAAGATGTCTAGATTGTATATATGCTCATCCTACTTGGAGATGGGTATATTCAATTTACAAAGAAAAGCTAACTAACCTATGCAGACTCCAACTAATTTCACCTCTAAAATACTTAGTAGCATTTTAGAAAGCAAAGTGCCTTTCATTATTCTAATTTTATCTATGTTTGCGGGCATAATGGCATTAAATTACACACCACGCGAAGAAGAGCCTCAGATTGTGGTTCCTATGATTGATGTAGTCGTCAATGCGCCTGGTGTAAATGTTCAACAAGTTGAGCGATTAGTTACAACACCTTTAGAGAAATTGTTATCACAAGTGAGTGGTGTTGAACATGTATATTCAGTTACTCATAATAGTAAAGCTGTAGTAACGTTACGATTTCATGTCGGTGAAAACCGTGAGCAAGCATTACTTAATACTTATAATAAGCTTCATTCAAATACTAACAAGATTCCAACAATTGTTAGTAACTGGCGTGTGCAACCGATAGAAGTAGATGACGTGCCTATTGTGATGTTAGGTTTATGGAGTAGTGATACCAAAACAATAGATGATTATAATTTACGCCGATTAGCTGAAGAAGTATCTACGTTCTTGCAAGCGATAGACAATACCAGTGAAGTTAATGTTATTGGTGGGCGCTCAAAAGAAATTCAAGTTAATTTAGATCCAGAGCAAATGACAGCTAGAAAAATAGCTATTAGTGATGTATTCAATGCAATTCAAGCCTCAAACACTCTACAACACCATGGTAATTTGGCACTAGAAAACCAGTCTTTCCGCCTTGAAAGTGGCGATGTTTTTAGAGACATAGAAACGTTAAAACAAACCCCTATTAGCGTAATAGATGGTAGCGCTGTTTTATTAAAAGATATTGCCAAAATAATCGATGGCCCTGCTGAAGCAACAAGCTATACTTGGATTGATTTTGCCAACGGACACCAAGAGGATCTTTATTCTCAAAACCTTTCGACTAAAAAACCTTCTTCTATAAACTCTTCTCTTATAAAAAACGGCGACCACCCTATCGTTACTATTAGTGTAGCGAAGCAACGCGGCAGTAATGCAGTCACTGTAGCACAAGCTGTGCACGATAAAATATCCGAGCTACAACAATCTATTTTTCCTAAAAATGTTCATATTGAGGTATTGCGTGATTACGGTGAAACCGCTAATGAAAAAGTAAACAACCTCACTACTAGCTTGGCTTTTGCAATATTTACCGTAGTAGTTTTTATTGCGGTATTTTTAGGCTGGCGCTCAGCTGTTGTTGTTGGCTTGGCAGTACCTATTTGTTATGGCATCACCTTATCGTTAGATTTAATGTTTGGTTACACCATTAACCGCGTAACACTTTTCGCACTAATTCTTTCGTTAGGATTACTCGTTGATGACCCCATTACTGGCGTTGACAATATTGAACGTTACTTAAAAGATAAAAGCGGCTCACTACAAGATAAAATTGTCGGTGCAATTAACGAAATTCGTGTGCCTTTATTAATGTCAACGTTAACTATAGTACTCGCTTTTGTTCCCTTAGCTTTTATCACTGGCATGATGGGGCCTTACATGGCTCCCATGGCGTTTAACGTACCACTTAGTGTTATCAGTTCAACCTTAGTAGCCTTCTTAGTTACTCCATGGTTAGCCTCTAAATTGATCAAGCCTAAATCAGCAGTTGAGTTAAGCGAAGAAAAAGAACAGAGCCAAGGTTTTAGTCAATTTTATCGTCGTATGCTAACACCATTATTAGATAATCGACAAAAAGGAAAATTAGTTCTGTGGCTAGTCTTAGCATTATTTATTATTGCAGCCATGCTACCCGTGATGCGGTTAGTACCGCTTAAATTACTCCCTTTTGATAATAAAAATGAAGTTCAAATTATTATTGATATGCCTGAAAGCGCCACTTTAGAGCAAACAGCAGCTATGGCAAAAGTTGTTTCAAACAAAGTACAACAACTACCTGAAATTAAAGCTATTTCAGCTTACGTTGGCACACCGTCACCAATAGATTTTAATGGCATGGTACGCCAATATTATCAACGTTCAGCACCTTACATGGCTGATTTACGCATCATATTACTTGATAAAACAGAACGTGAGCACCAATCTCATGCGATTGTTTTAAGGTTAAGAGAGCATTTAAAGTCACTAAACACTTCTCTTAACTCAACAAACGATATAAATATTAAGGTTGTTGAAGTACCGCCTGGCCCTCCCGTACTTAGTACCTTAGTAGCCGAACTTTATGGAGATGAATTTACTCAATATAATGAACTACAGCAAGCAGCAAGTATTGTGGAAAAGCGGCTAAAACAAGAATCTCATGTTGTTGAAGTTGACTCAACTGTTGGTAACAATCAACCAAGTTTACGTTTTGTTACTGACAAAACTAAAGCTGCATTATCAGGTATTTCAACTCAAAATATCAACCAAGCTCTAGCAGTAGCGAATATGGGACAAATTGCAGGTTATCTGCATGTAAACGATGAAGCAACGCCACTCGCTATCAATATAAAGCTTCCTATTGAACAACGAGAAACCCTTTCTGACTATTATAGATTAACGATTAAAGGGCAAGCTGGCATTGTACAAAACACAACACCACAAGGTATTGATATTGCGCCACAGTCACTTGTTTCCCTTGGTGAGCTAGGTCAGTTTGAACAAGACATTAGTGATAAAGTTATTTTTCATAAAGATTTGAAACCTGTCGTTTATGTCACAGCCGATATATCAGGTAGAACCCCTGCGGCTATCATTGCCGATATTAGCAGCGACTTGCGTTACACTAGCCACAAAATAAATAACCAAGTTAACGACCAAGCAGACAACACCGCGACCACTAAATCAAACGACTGGAAAACTCGTACATTTTTAACCAGTGGTAGTGGTAACACTTGGTACTTACCTGAGAATATAAATTTATCATGGAGTGGTGAAGGTGAGTGGCGCATTACTATTCGAGTATTTCGTGATATGGGTATCGCTTTTGCCTTTGCTTTAACTGCTATTTATTTTGTATTAAGAATACAAACTGGCTCTGCGGCATTATCTGGAATTATTATGTCTGCTATACCGCTAACCGTTATTGGCATTATGCCTGGTTTCTTCATGCTAAATCAATTTGGAGAGCGTGAAATAGCCAATGCACCAGAGCCTGTGCTATTCACTGCTACCGCTATGATAGGCATGATAGCCTTAGCTGGTATTGTAGTTAGGAATTCGTTAATTTTAATTGAGTTTATTACCCAAGCACGAGATAAAGGAGAACCAATTAAAGAAGCGTTAATTCAAGCAGGTTCTGTACGCATGCGTCCTGTTTTATTAACAGCAGGCACTACGTTACTAGGCAATTTAATTATTACCCTAGACCCTGTTTTTAGCGGCTTAGCCATTGCTATTATTTTTGGCATTATTTCATCAACTATATTTACATTATTGGTTGTTCCTATTGTTTATTTGTTAGTTTTTGACAATAAAAAACAAGACCCATCAATAACCAAAAGCGAATATTTAACTAAGGAAACGTTATGACTCAACGCGAAGTACGTAAAGACAAAGTAAAAAAAAGCACAGCACAAAAAGTACTTATTCCTGTTATCGCCTTAACCGTTTTATTGCTAATGGTGGCTTGGCTTGCTGGCTCATTTAATGAAAAAGTATCGCCTGCGTTGAATAATAGTAAAAATACAAGTAATACAGCTTTTGATAAAAACAGCACATATAAAGTAGTAGCGAGCACAAATGCTATTTTTGAGCCTGTTGCTGCAAGTGTTGAAGCAAAACAAGCAACCATAATTTCATCAAGAATTTTAGCTCGAATTGATACAATTCATATAAGAGCAGGCGATAAAGTTAATAAAGGCGATCTATTAATTCAACTTGAACAAGTCGATTTACAGTCTCAAGTATTACAAGCTAAGCAAAACATTAAGGCGTTGCAAGCACGCTACAAAGAAGCTAAGCAAAACCTCGAACGCTCAACTGAATTATTTAAAAAACAATTGGTTGCAGAGTTTGACTTAGATAAAAATCGCGCTGACTACCACAGTATTGCTGCTGAATTAACCGCAGCCAAGCAAGCATTAGCCCAAGCAAAAACCACCTTAAGTTATGCCACATTAACAGCGCCAATCAATGGCCTTATTGTTGACCGATTTGCCGAGCCAGGTGATACCGCACAAGCAGGTGCTAAGCTCCTGTCTTTATACAACCCACTATCATTACGAGTAGAAGCACAAGTACGAGAGCGATTAGCACTAACTTTAGTTCATGGTCAAGCCATTGAAATTGAATTACCTAGTGTTAACAAAACTATAATTGGTGAAATAGAAGAAATAGTACCTGCAGTTAATACAGGCTCTCGCAGCTTTTTGATTAAAGCGCGTATTCCCTATCATAAAAGTTTATTGCCTGGAATGTATGCGCGTATGTTGATCCCCGCAGGTGAACAAATTAAACTCAATATTCCCATGGATAAAGTTGCTCATGTTGGTCAATTAGACTTTGTTTGGCTTAATGTTAAAGGTGATGTTCAACGACGCTTTGTTCAATTAGGAAAAACACAACAAAATGGTATGGTTCCTGTCATTTCAGGTTTAATGGCTGGGGATGAAATAATTACGCCACAATACATGTCACTCCCTTAAATACATGTTAACCCCTTAATTCAATGATCTGGAATAACATACTGTTTAAATTCACCTTCTTATAAACAAAAAGACTTTAGTAATCATTACTAAATAGTTACAATTAAAAGTTATGATATTGTATTTTATAAAACAAAGGTATTTAGTATATGTTTGGCTTGCCAAGTAAAGAAGAGTTCTCTGCATTACAAAAAGAGAACATTCAACTTAAACAACAACTCACATCATTAGAAACCGAAGTAGCAAATGCTAACGATGAAAGCCAACAGTTAATGCAGGACATGGCAAATAATACAGAGCGCTATCGCCATCAAGAAGAAATAAATAATTTATGGCTGGGTTCTGCCGATTTGGTTAACAATATTCGAGAAGAGCTTGCCTCTTCATCAAATGAGCTTATTGAACACCGTGATGAATTTCAATCATCACAAACATTGTTCAATAATATTATTTCGATGTTGGCTTCAACCATTATTGCAACCACAAAAATAAGCAGTGATAGCCAAAACGCTTCAACCTCTGTTGATAACTTAAAATCAGCTACGGCAGGTATTAATGATTTTGTAAATATTATTAAAGGTATTTCTGATCAAACAAATTTATTAGCGCTAAATGCTGCTATTGAAGCAGCTCGTGCTGGTGAACAAGGGCGTGGTTTTGCCGTTGTTGCTGATGAAGTAAGAACCTTAGCTCAAAGATCTGCTGAAGCCTCAAATGAGATATCGAGCCTAATAGAGCAAGTAAACCAACAAATGGAACAAGTTATTGAAGGTATTCATGAAGTTGGTACAAAAAGCACTGAAATTAATGAAAGTACCACAACCATAGAAACCACAGCAAACAACATCGTAAACGTTTCTAAAAATATGTATTCAGTTATTACCAACTCAACTACAGATGCCTTCTTGCAAACAGTAAAAATGGATCATGTAGTATGGAAATTAAAAGTTTATCAAGCTATCTTAGGTGTATCTGATAATGATAATGACGATCTTACCAATCATCAAAATTGCCGCTTAGGAAAATGGTATTTTCAAGGTGAAGGTGCAGAAAAATACACTAATTATAGCGCATTTAAACAACTTGATGCACCTCATGCACAAGTACATGATTATGGTTTAAGCGCCTTAAAATCTATGAAATCAGGCGATATGGCAAAAGCAGTTAAAGACTTAGCAGTAATGGAAAGTGCTAGTGTAGAAGTGGTTAATTTATTAACATCTTTATCACACCAAATAAAACATAACTAACTGCAATTAAACGCTTTAGCACTTAATAATCACTTCTTATAGTTAATGAATTTTCAAGTATTGCTAACATGTTAATCGTTACTTAAAATAATAACTAACTTAATTTATAACTTTTTTGGACTCTTTATGGCATTACCTGACAAATTTATATTCTCAATGAACCGCGTAAGCAAAGTGGTTCCACCCAAACGCACTATCTTGAAAAATATTTCACTTTCATTTTTTCCTGGCGCTAAAATTGGTGTTTTAGGTTTAAATGGCTCAGGTAAATCAAGTTTATTACGTATTATGGCGGGTATAGACAAAGAGTTTGAAGGTGAAGCCAATGCGCTAGCAGGTACCAATATTGGTTATTTACCACAAGAACCACAATTAGAAGAAAGCAAAACCGTACGTGAAGTGGTTGAAGAGGCTGTATCAACCGTTAAAAATGCCTTGAAACGTTTAGATGAAGTGTATAACGAATATGCTGAGGAAGGTGCTGATTTTGATGCGCTTGCCAAAGAGCAAGGTCAGCTAGAAGATATTATTAATACGCAAGATGGTCATAATATTGATAACGTGCTTGAGCGCGCTGCCGATGCTTTACGCTTGCCACCTTGGGATCAAAAAATTGCAGTACTAAGTGGTGGTGAACGCCGTCGAGTTGCTTTATGTCATTTATTATTACAAAAACCAGACATGTTATTACTTGATGAGCCAACTAACCATTTAGATGCTGAATCAGTGGCTTGGTTAGAACGCTTTTTACATGATTACCCTGGTACTGTCGTTGCTATTACCCATGATAGGTATTTCCTTGATAATGTGGCTGGTTGGATTTTAGAACTAGATAGAGGTGAAGGTATTCCATGGGAAGGCAATTACTCTTCATGGCTTGAGCAAAAAGATGCCCGCTTAGCGCAAGAAAATAAAAGCGAGAATGCACTGCAAAAAACTATTAAACAAGAATTAGAATGGGTTCGCTCTAATCCAAAAGCTCGTCAAGCCAAAAGTAAAGCACGTATGGCGCGCTTTGAAGAATTAAACAGCCAAGAAAATCAAAAACGTAACGAAACAAATGAGCTCTATATTCCACCGGGACCACGCTTAGGCGACAAAGTACTAGATGTAAGCAACCTTAGAAAATCTTTTGACGGTCGAATATTAATTGATGATTTAAGTTTCAGCATGCCCAAAGGTGCAATTGTTGGCATTATTGGTGCCAACGGTGCTGGTAAATCTACCTTATTCAAAATGATGTCTGGCACAGAACAGCAAGATTCAGGCGATATTGTTTTGGGTGACACAGTGAAACTTGCCAGTGTTGATCAGTTCCGTGATGATATGAATGATAACAATACGGTTTATCAAGAAATTTCAGAAGGGCTTGATATTTTAGAAATTGGTACGTACCAAATTCCAAGTCGTGCTTATTGTTCACGCTTTAATTTTAAAGGTAATGATCAACAAAAATTTATTAAAGATTTGTCAGGAGGTGAACGCAATCGTGTTCATTTAGCAAAATTAGTAAAAACTGGCGGTAATTTATTATTACTCGATGAGCCAACCAATGATTTAGATGTTGAAACCTTACGTGCTCTTGAAGAAGCTATTTTAGAATTCCCTGGCTGTGCAATGGTTATTTCTCATGATCGCTGGTTCTTAGATAGAATTGCCACTCACATCTTAGATTATAGAGATGAAGGACAAATAAACTTTTTCGAAGGTAACTTCACTGATTATGAAGCATGGCTGAAGAAAACCTTAGGTGCGGCAGCAATTGAACCACACCGCATAAAATACAAAAAAATTGGTTAATCAACTATACCTGTAATATTAACCACAAAAAGGCTGTTGAAATATTCATTTTTAACAGCCTTTTTCTATACCAATTAATTAAAAACCAGTCTATGCTATGGATATGCTTTGTTAATGAATAACTCCAATGGACATATTTTGATAAAAAACAGACGCCAATTTACCCGTATATTATTTTCAATCAAAGCTGAATTGAATATTGAAGATAATACATACCCTGTATCAATCCATGACATTTCTCTTAATGGTGCATTAGTAACCGCAGTAAAGTCTGATCACCCATTAAAAGAGAAGCTAGGTACTTTAACCTTTTTTTTATCTGATAATGAATCAGAAGTGACCATGCATATTACTGTTGTTCATGAACAAGATGACGAAACAGGTCTACAATGCAATGCCATTGATATAGACAGCGTTACACTATTACGTCGCTTAATTGAGCTTAATTTAGGTGATAACCAACAACTTGATAAAGAACTTAACCAACTTTCCCGAGCCGATTAAAATTTTTCTTATTATCAAAACATCATACTTAAGGATCTCCTATGAATCATATTATAATTTCTTGCATTGGTGCCGATCAAGCAGGTATCGTTGACACTTTATCTAATATAATTAAAGAACACGAAGGTAATTGGCAAGTCAGTAGTTTGCATCATTTATCAGGATTTTTCGCAGGCGTAATAGAAGTTGCGGTTAGTCAAAATAAAACCCAATCATTAGTTTCAGCATTAAATAATATTGATAGCCTGAATTGCCAAATAGAAATAGCAAAATCAATTTCTGAGAAAGTAAACACTAACTTAACATTAGAATTAACAGCTAACGATAGAGCTGGCATTGTGCAAGAAATATCATCTGTTATTCATCATCAAGGCGGTAATTTAATCAAACTTGTATGCTCACAATCTAGTGCTGCTCATACTGGCCAACTAATGTTTAATGCTAAAGTGCAAGTTGCAATGAATGAAACAGATGTAGATGAATTAGTCAGTGCATTAGAGCATATTGCTGATGATTTAATGGTAGATATTACTCGAGCATAGTTGTGAGATTAGGGCGATACTAACAAATAGTGCTATCATCAAAATAAATAGCAAACTCACTGCCCTCTTCCCATGTACTGGTAATAACTAATTCTGCTTTATGGTGAAGTAATACATGCTTAACAATAGCAAGACCAAGGCCTGAACCACCAGTATCACGTGAGCGTGATTTATCAATACGATAAAAGCGCTCTGTTAACCTATTTAGCTGTTCAGATTTAATACCATCACCGTTATCTTTTACGCTAAAAATAACTTTATCGCCGTTTTTTTTCCAATTAACTTCAATTACACCATTAGCTGGCGTATAAGCAATAGCATTAGAAATTAAATTAGCACAAGCACTTTTTAACTCAGTTTCAATACCAAACACACCAGAATTATGAGTGATATTGATACGAATTTCATGCTGTTTAACTTGGTTAAGCCATTTAGCATCTTCAACAAGGTTTTCAACAAGTTTTGGCATATCTACTTGTTTCATATCATCATCATCACGATTATTTTCAACTTTAGATAAGCTAAGTAACTGCTCTACCAGCCGCTCCATTCGAGAAACTTGTCCTTCAATTGTGCCAAAAACTTTTTGCCAATGGGGATCTAAAGCATGATCAGTTTCTTGAATCATTTCAACATAACCACGCACAACGGTGAGAGGAGTTTTCAATTCATGCGAAACATTGGCAACAAACTCACGACGCATTTTCTTCATTCGATGATATTTAGCAATAGCACGAGACATCAAAACAACGTGTTCACCACCAAAAGCCATAACCGAAATTTCTAATTGCAGCTCATCATTAATCGGTGAAATAATTAAACAAGGTGATTCAAAATTATCTTGTGCTAAATACTCTGAAAATACAGGGTCAATAAGTAATTGTTCAATATGTTTACCAACATCATCAGGAAAGCGTACCCCTAAAAGACGCTGCGCTTTCTTATTGCCTGACACAATAAGTAATTCTGTTGACAAAATAAGGGCAGCATCAGGTAATGCCTCAATACCTGAATGAAAACGAAAGTCTTGCTTATTTTTTATGTGCATATGAGGTTGCATTGTTTATATTTACTTGCGCTTATGGCGATGCTAATTTTTTAGCTTTCAACTTTTAGTTTTATGAATTGTTTTTCCAGAAAAACGATAGCCTGCTCCACGAACGGTTTGTATAAAATCATCATGCCCCGCACCTGAAATAGCTTTCCTTAAACGCCTAATGTGTACATCAACCGTTCTATCTTCAACATAAACATTTGTTCCCCAAACATTATCAAGTAACTGTTCACGAGAATACACACGTTCGGTATGAGTCATAAAAAAATGTAATAAACGAAACTCTGTTGGGCCAAGTTCTAATGCTTCCTCATTGATTGTGACATGGTGAGAAATAGGGTCGAGTTTTAAGCCATGAAATTCTACTTTTTCAGCCAATAATGTTGGTGAAACTCGACGAATCACAGCCTTAATACGCGCAATTAATTCTTTAGGTGAAAACGGCTTAGTCACATAATCATCAACACCCGCATCAAGACCTTTTACCTTATCATCTTCATCAGCACGCGCTGTAAGCATAATAATGGGAATATTACGACTATATTCTCCTTGCTTTAGCTCTTTAGCCAACTTTACACCGCTACCGCCGGGTAACATCCAATCTAGTAAAATCAGATCAGGATAAGGTTCAACAATTTTTTCTTTTGCTTCTTTAATATCAACGGCTTCAACAGAGTTAAAGCCATTTTGCTCTAAAATGAAAGTGATCATTTCTCTGATTGGTGTTTCATCTTCAACAACTAAAATGTAGCCATTCATACATATGCCTTAAATAGATTTACTTCATATAATTTTTAACTTTCAATATGACTATTATGCATAACAAAAATGACATTTTTGTGACAGCGGTTCAATAATAAAAGTTAAGTAAAAAAATAATATAATACTCCCCCTGCCGCTTTTGTGCATACTTTGGCTTTAGAAATAAAAAAATCCGATATTAGTTTAGCCAATATCGGATATCACTTTCTTAATACATTATTTAAAATAAAAGCTAGAACTTCTGTTCCATACCTATGGCAAAGTAAGTACCTTCCGTTGCTTTTTTAATGGTATCTTCATCAAAACTCAAACCTTCACGATCAGTATACCAAGCAAAAACTTTTGTATTTTTACCTAATTTATAATCTGCACCTATATTAATAGCATCAGCACCCGCAAACTCTTGGTATTGCACTTTAGCAAGTACTTTGCCTATTTTATATGAAGCATTGACTGCATAACCATTTTCACTTGCCCCTGAATATGCACCTTCGCTAACTTCACTTTCAGTTAAAATACCACCAACACGAAAATCTCCAAATTTGTACATACCAACTAAGCGTGTCGTTTGATATATAGCACTTTTACCTTGCATGTTTTCATCGTGAGCAAGTGAAACAAAGAAGTTAGTTTTCTTCAAGCTACCATCACCAAACTGTACCGCTACTGAATATGGGTTATCCAAGTCTGTATCTTTAGAAAGAATATAACTTGCCAAAAACCTAACGTTTTTATAACTAGGGGATTTATAGGTTAGTGAATCAGTAATACGGTTCTCACCAATGAATAGGTTTTTCAAATCACCTTCATAATCATTAAATAAATCAAACTTACCTTGAGACACTTTTAAAGTGGTATCTGAACGACCTACAGTGAATTCACCAAAACCACCTTGAAGACCAACCCATTGATTACGAGCCGTTAAGCTATCTTTATCATCATCATTAACGTTTACTTGCCATTCAAGCCTGTAAATAGCAGTTAAAGCATAATCAGTCTCAAGTTTATACTTTCCTTTTACACCAACGCGAGAAGCATTGCTTTTTAATTCATTAAAATTTTCACCTGCCTCATCCACTGCTTCAATACTAAGGTTTAATTTTCCATAAAAATCAATTATTTCATTTTCTACATTGCCTGCTGCAAATACAGGTTGAGCCAAAATTGAACATACCGTTAAAGCAAGCGTATTTTTTACTAGTTTCATGTTTAATCCTTTTTTATAATTAAAAATATTTTTTTATCGTTAGCTAATACAATTTACAAATTAATTTGATAGCTATGCTATAACCACTTTATTACATAAATATGACAGCAACCACTTTATTACATAAATATGACAACATGATAAAATATCAATCTATTCTGATATAACTACTGATTTTAATTATAATAAAGTTAAATCATATGAAAGTAACGAGTATTTCTCGCAAATACCTAACCAAGACATAACAAGCTAACTTATTAATTCAAAAAACAAAATTATCACATCACAATTAAAAGCTGACAGACCTAAAAATGGGGGGTTAACAGAAAACAGAATTCTTTAAATAATAGTATTACTACTCATAGTGAAGTAGAACAAGATATTAGTTAACGTATAGAATTACCTGATATGTGTACTTAAAACATTCACAATTACTTTTATTATATGAAAACTTGAATTTTAAGCTTGCTTAGGTATAAGTTTTAATAAATGCTAATGATCCCCTTATTTTTTTCAGGTAATATAACTCTTTTAAAAATCTGCCTCACTCTTTTTTAATAATGTGGGCATTCAAGCCTAGGATCTTTCTTATGTGGTTTAAAAACCTATACTTTTTCGCTTTTACTCGCCCGTTCGAACATTCAGAGCAAGATTTAGAAAAGCATTTATCAGAGCATCTATTCACTCCCTGTGGCTCAACAGAGTTAGCTCACTTTGGTTGGGTTAACGCCTTAGGTAAACATGGGCACTCAAGTGTGCATAGCGCCAATGACAACTTCTTAATCTGTGCGAGAAAAGAAGAAAAAATACTACCTGCCCCCGTTATCAAAGATATGATTGAAGAGAAGGTTAATCTGCTTGAGCAAGAACAAGGACGTGGTGCAACTAAAAAAGAAAAAGAACAATTTAAAGAAGACATTATTTTCGAATTATTACCCCGTGCTTTTTCTCGTATTTCAGATACTCACGCTTATATTAGCCCTAAAGATAATATTATCGTTATTAATGCTAGCGCGCGCGGTAAAGCAGAAGACTTATTAGCCCTACTTCGCAAAGTACTAGGTACATTGCCTGTTACAAGTTTAGAGCCAGATATTCAAGCAGACGAAACCATGACAGATTGGTTAGTAAAAAAAGATTTAGGCGCAAAATTTCAACTAGGTATGGAAGCAGAGTTTAATTCTCTAGGCGATGATGGTGCTGTTATTAGAGTGAAAAATCAAGATTTAGAAAGTGACGAAATAACATCGCACCTAAATGCAGACAAATATATGGTTAAAGTAGCGCTTGAATGGGATGAGTCATTATCCTTTGTACTCTGTGATGATTTATCGATTAAACGCATTAAATTTTTCGACGTAATTCAAGAACAAAATGACGATATAGACAGTGACGATATTGTTGCAAAGATGGATGCTGATTTTGCTTTAATGGCAGGTGAATTGAACCGATTCATTCACGATTTACTGGCTGAATTCTCATTAAAAACTACTGACTTATTAGAAAATGACTAATCAGAGTCGTTATACAAACTATTATTTATTTGGAGTGAAACATGACAATTATTAAAATGGCTGATGTAAACTTAGCCAATAAACGCGTTTTAATTCGTGAAGATTTAAACGTTCCAGTTCAAGAAGGGAAAATCACTTCAGATGCACGGCTACAAGCAGCATTACCAACTATAAAACAGGCATTAGAAGCAGGTGCTAAAGTTATGGTAATGTCACACCTTGGCCGCCCTACTGAAGGAGAGTATAGTGATGAATATTCTCTAAAACCTGTCGCTGATTACCTAGCTGCTGTTATTAATTATCCTGTACGTTTAGTGAAAGATTACTTATCAGGTGTAGAAATTGCGGCTGGTGAACTGGTTATTTTTGAAAACGTGCGTTTTAATCAAGGTGAAAAGAAAAATGATGATGCATTAGCAAAGCAACTTGCAAATCTGTGTGATGTTTTTGTTATGGATGCTTTTGGCACTGCTCACCGCGCGCAAGCAAGTACTCATGGCGTAGCTAAATTTGCACCTACCTCATGTGCTGGCCCATTACTAGTAGGTGAATTAGATGCTTTAAGCAAAGCACTAGATAACCCTGCCCGCCCATTAGTTGCTATTGTTGGTGGCTCAAAAGTATCAACCAAGCTAACCGTTTTAGAATCATTATCTACTATTGTAGATCAACTTATCGTTGGTGGCGGAATTGCTAACACTTTTATTGCAGCAGCTAAACATAACGTTGGAAAATCTTTATATGAGGAAAGTTTGGTAGGAGAAGCTCAACGCTTAACCCAGCAAGCTCAAGCTAACAATGGTGATATACCTGTACCTAGTGATGTAGTTGTGGCTAGTGAGTTTTCACCTACCGCTGAAGCAACATTAAAAAATGTTAGCGACGTTACTGATGATGAAATGATTTTTGATATTGGTCCTGAGTCAGCAAAAAGTTTAGCTGATATAATCAAGAATGCTGGCACAATTGTTTGGAATGGCCCAGTTGGCGTATTTGAATTTGACCAGTTTGGTAAAGGCACTGAAACTATTGCCAAAGCAATTGCCGAATCAAGTGCCTTTTCAATTGCAGGTGGTGGCGATACACTAGCCGCAGTAGATAAATATAATATTAAAGATAAAGTTTCATATATTTCCACAGGTGGTGGTGCTTTCTTAGAGTTCTTAGAAGGTAAAAAATTACCCGCTGTAGAAATATTAGAGCAAAGAGCAAAAACACAGTAACAAGTTTCAAATAAAGAGTTTCGAATAAACTTCTTAATTGAAAGGTAGTTCGTAACTCACCTCTTTTTTACTCGAAATTTTTGCTGCCTGAACACCTTAAGTTCTGATATAATTTGTGTTAAGGAAATAAAAATATCACGTAAAGAAACAAAGAATAAAATTCAACCAGCCCAAAAAAACTAGGAGTAATCAATGGCTTTAATTTCAATGCGTCAAATGCTAGATCATGCAGCTGAATTCGGATATGGCATCCCTGCATTTAATGTAAATAATTTAGAGCAAGTGCGAGCAATTATGATCGCAGCAAACAAAACAGATAGCCCTGTTATTTTACAAGGATCGGCAGGTGCTCGTAAGTACGCAGGAGCCCCATTTTTACGCCACTTAATTTTAGCAGCAATTGAAGAGTTCCCTCATATTCCTGTAGTAATGCATCAAGATCACGGTACTTCACCTAGCGTATGTCAACGTTCAATTCAATTAGGATTTTCATCAGTAATGATGGATGGCTCTTTAATGGACGATGGTAAAACGCCAAGCGATTATGAATATAATGTAGACGTGACCCGTAAAACGGTTGAAATGGCACATGCTTGTGGCGTATCTGTTGAAGGCGAACTAGGCTGTTTGGGATCATTAGAAACAGGTGAAGCGGGTGAGGAAGATGGTATTGGTGCTGTAGGTAAATTGACTATGGAGCAAATGCTAACAGACCCAGAAGAAGCTGCTGATTTTGTTAAGAAAACACAAGTAGATGCTTTAGCTATAGCTTGTGGTACGTCACATGGCGCTTATAAATTTACTCGTCCACCTACCGATGATGTTTTAGCTATTGATCGTATTAAAGCCATACATCAACGTATTCCTAATACACATTTAGTTATGCATGGTTCATCGTCTGTGCCACAAGAATGGCTAGCCGTAATAAATGAATTTGGTGGTAATATTCCAGAAACTTATGGTGTACCCGTTAAGCAAATTCAAGAAGGCATAAAAAATGGTGTTCGCAAAATTAATATTGATACCGATTTACGATTAGCATCAACTGGCGCAACAAGACGTTTTCTAGCACAGAATCCAAGTGAATTTGATCCTCGAAAATTTTTAGCTGAAACAACTAAAGCAATGTCTGAAATTTGTATTGCTCGTTATGAAGCATTTAATACCGCTGGTAATGCCAGTAAAATAAAGCCAATTAGCCTAGATAGCATGTTTGATCTTTATCAGGCAGGAAAATTAGCGGCATTGATAAAGTAAAATTATTTAATTTTTCAACACTATAAATATTGACAAGGGAACACCATGAATCGTAAATTAGCGCTAACAACTTTATGCATACTGCCGCTAGCATCGTATGCAGTAACAGCGGAAGAAGCTACAAAAGAAAAACCAGAATTCACAGCTTCAGCTGAACTAGGTTTTTTATATAAAACGGGTAACACGAAAAGTGCAGACTTAAAAGCGGGTTTTAATTTAAAACATGAAAAAGATAAATGGCGTTCTGTTGTTGCTTTCAATATTTTAGCTAAAAAACTTGAAACAGAAGATGATGCAGGCGATAAAAACTTTGAAACCACAGATAATAAGTGGGACATACTAACACAAACCAATTACACCATAGGTGAAGCGGGAAAAAATTATCTTTATGGCAATCTTGCCTACGAACAAGATAAATTTAGTGGGTTTGAGTCACAAAGCTCTTTTTCTGCTGGTTGGGGTCGTCATTGGTATGAAACTGAAACATCATCATTTTTTGCTGATATTGGTCCAGGTATAAAATATGATGTTACCCGTGCAACAAATGCAGACCCATCAACAAGTAATACAAACTTCATCATTCAGGCACAAGCCTTATACACACATAAATTCAATGACTTTGTGGAATTCAAACAATACTTTGTAGCTAAACAAGCGGTTGAATCTGGTGAGAATAGTGTTTATAAATCTGAAACCTCTGTTACCGCTCAGTTAATTGACGCATTACAACTTAAGTTTGCTTTACGTATAGATCACGATACCGAAGTTGAACCTGAGTTTGAGAATACCAATACTGAAACGTCAATGACATTAATTTATAATTTTTAATTTTTAATTTTTAAGCATTAAGTTACGTTCTTCTTATTATCGTTATTATTGTTTACTCAAAGCTAAACAATAATAACGGCATCCCCCTTCCTCTTACGATTCCGTTACAATCTTCATATTCTAAAACAAAGAGCTGTTAAAAACAAAAAGGCCAGAACTTTTAACAGTTCTAGCCTTTATTAATTTTTATCAGGTTTTTGCAAACCCTAAGTAACGCTTAACATCTTAACATAGTAAGAAATTAACAATTAACCGAATTGGTTAGAAGTGTTTTTCGCGCCACCTGCTTTAAGAGCATTTTCACCAGCAAAGTATTCTTTGTGATCATCACCCATGTCTGAACCAGACATGTTTTGATGTTTCACACAAGCGATACCCTGACGAATTTCTTCACGTTGAACTTTTTTAACGTAACCAAGCATAGCCGCATCACCAAAGTATTCTTTAGCTAGGTTGTCTACAGACAACGCAGTAGTATGGTATGTAGGTAGCGTAATCAAGTGATGGAATACGTTCGCTTCACGTGCAGTATCAGCTTGGAAAGTACGAATACGTTCGTCAGCTACAGCAGATAATTCAGTTTCGTCATATTCAACATTCATTAAATCAGCACGAACATAAGCAGATACATCTTCACCCGCTTCAACCATTGCGTCATATGTTTGCTGACGGAAGTTTATAGTCCAGTTGAAAGATGGAGAGTTGTTATAAACAAGTTTCGCATCTGGATGTACTTTACGAACATCATCCATCATACCAGCAATTTCGTGAACTGTTGGTACAGCAGTTTCTATCCAAAGTAGATCAGCACCAGCATTAAGTGCACCAATACAGTCAAATACACAACGTTCATGGCCAGTACCTTGGCGGAATTGGTATAAACCAGAAGGTAAACGCTTAGGACGAACAAGTTTGCCGTCACGGTTAAAGCATACATCACCTTCTTCCATGTCAGCTACGCTGATTTCTTCAACGTCTAAGTAAGAGTTATAGATATCACCAGAATCACCAGGCTCTTTAACTACAGCAATTTCTTTAGTAAGACCAGCACCTTCAGAGTCAGTACGTGCAACGATTAAACCATTGTCGATACCTAACTCTAAGAAAGCATGACGTAATGCACGAATCTTAGAATGGAAATCAGCATGAGGAACAGTTACCTTACCATCTTGGTGACCACATTGCTTTTCATCAGCTACTTGGTTTTCAATTTGAAGAGCACAAGCACCCGCTTCAATCATTTGCTTAGCCATTAGGTAAGTCGCTTCTGCGTTACCAAAACCAGCATCGATATCTGCAACAATTGGCACAACGTGAGTAACGTGGTTATCAATTTTATCTTGAATCGCAGCTTTATCGCTATCGCTTGCAGCGTCCAGTTCACGGAAAAGACCGCCTAGTTCACGTGCATCAGCTTGACGTAGGAAAGTGTAAAGTTCTTCAACCAATGAAGCTACAGACGTTTTTTCGTGCATAGATTGATCAGGAAGAGGACCGAACTCAGAACGTAATGCAGCTACCATCCAACCAGAAAGGTATAAGTAACGACGATCAGTTTGACCGTCAAAATGTTTCTTGATAGAAATCATTTTTTGTTGACCAACAAAACCATGCCAACAACCTAGAGATTGTGTATATTTAGTTTTGTCTGCATCGAACGCAGCCATGTCAGCACGCATAATATCTGCAGTGTACTGAGCAATCTCTAAACCAGTTTTGAATTTGTTCTGCGCACGCATACGCGCTATAGATTCTGGGTTTATAGCATCCCAAGAGCTACCTGCTTTTTCTTTAATTGCTTTTACCGCTTCAATTGCACTTTGATAATTAGACATATCACTTTCTCCAGTAGTATTAATCGACAAGTATAAAACTTGATTATAACCTGATTGAAAATTTAAAATGTAACTCTTTGTGTAAGCTGTCACATCAAACAACACAAAGTTTAGTTTAAAATAGTACCATTTAGGAAATATATAACAATGATTGCCATCATTCATATGGGAAATACAGTAGTAAATGTAGATTAACATCGATTAAAATTAGTAAAGATAATACAATCAGTTATGGCTCAACATAACAAAACACATCAAAATATAGCAAGAAATAATCGTTAATATTGATTGATTGATATCGAAACTTAGCTTATATTCATTTAAATTATGTATTTGCTCGGAGTTATTAAACTGATGAATATTTCTAAAATTGATTTAAATCTACTTGTTTATTTAGATGTTCTACTTAGAGAAAAAAATGTAACCCGTGCTGCTAGTCAACTAAACATAACTCAGCCAGCGATGAGTAATGGTTTAAAAAGACTACGTACCTTATTTAATGATCCTATATTGGTACGTACTTCTGACGGAATGTCCCCCACTGAAAGAGCAAGAACATTATCACCAGCCATTAGAAAAATATTACTTGAATTAGAAGAAACATTACAAGGTGAAGAAGAGTTTAACGAACAAAATAGTACCCGTGTATTTCGCATTATGGCCAGTGACTATGCGGCATCAACCTTGTTACCAAAACTATTAAAACTCCTGAATAAAATAGCACCCAATATAACTATTGATATTATGACACCCAGCGATGTTACTTTTCATGATGTGGAAGCGGGTAAAATAGACATGGCTATAAACCGTTTCGATGAATTACCACAGTCTTTTCACCAAAAATCTATTTGGCGCGATTCTTTTTCTTGTCTATTAAGCGCTGAAAACTCAGTAGTCACTAAATTTAATTTAAATTCATACCTTGCTGCAAAACATGTTTGGGTATCAAAAACTGGCTTTGGTGTTGGTGTTGGTATGAATCCAAATGATGTTCAAAAACTCGGCTGGGTAGACGAATCACTAGCAAAATTAGGTAAAAAACGCGACATTAAAGTATTCACTCGAAACTACCATGTCGCTATGCAACTTGCTTTTGAAGACAATTTAATCGCTACTTTACCTACTAAAGCTGCAATGCTTCATAAAAATGATACTAATTACATCATAGTTAAACCACCATTTGAAATCCCTGACATGGAATTAAAAATGATTTGGAGCCCTTTATTACATCACGATGCAAGCCATGTATGGTTTAGAAAATTAGTTATAGAAGCAGCTAGAGAAGTACAAATGCATGAATAGTTAATACCATTAATATGCACACCTAAAGCGACCTAACGAATATAAGTATAATGAAAAATATTATTTACACTATTATTGCTATTAGTATTTGCTTAACCGCAGGAAAATTACTCAATAGCGCAATTGCTGGCTTGCCTGCAAGTTTATATGGCATGCTCATTTATTGCTTTTTTTTACAATTAGGTTGGCTTACTCCCGACAAAGTTCACAAAGCAAATCAATGGATTATAAGCCATATGGGTGTATGTTTTATTCCTGCTGCTGTTGGCGTTATTAATCACTTCGAACTAATCAAAAATTATGGTTATGCTATTGTTGTTATAATTGTATTTACTACATTTGTATTAATAACTTTTATTGGTCTTTTAGCAGAAAAATATTTATCAACTAAATCAGAGTCAGTTACGAAAGGTTATTGATATGTTACTAGAAAACATAAATGTAGTTGATTCATTAATGCTAACTTTATTGACCTTGGTAGTTTATCAAAGTGTCGCTTGGGTTCAACAAAAATGGCAGCTTATATGGTTAAACCCAATGATGATAACCATTGTTGCACTAATACCCTATTTATTACTCAACAATATTAATTACGCCAGTTACCGCCAATCAACTCAAGGATTAAATGCATTATTAGAGCCTGCAACCGTAGCTTTAGGTTATCCATTATATCAACAACTTAAACACATTAAGCGTTATTGGAAACAATTAATAGCGATTCTTGCACTAGGTGTAGTACTTGTTATTACAATAAGCTTTTCTCTAACCATGCTATTGATCCACCAAAAAGAAATCGCCATTGCATTATCACTAAAATCAGTAACAACCCCCATTGGAATTGCTTTGACAGAGCAACTTCAGGGGGATAGCTCTATTACTGCTTTCTCCATTATGATAGCAGGTTTTTCTGGAGCTTTATTAGGTCCTTCTTGGCTTAGATTCATTAATATTAAAAGTGATATAGCTATAGGGCTTTCTGTTGGTTCAGGCAGCCATGTTATTGGCAGTATAATATTATCAAAAAACAATCCTCATCAAGGAGCATATAGTTCTGTTGCATTGATAATATCCGCAGTATTAACCGCATTTATAATACCTGTGCTCGTTCCTTTATTATTACCCTTATTTTCCTGAAATCCAAAACAGCCATACACAAAAATACAAAAACAACTCTCAAACATTCATAAAAAGAATAGTAGTTATAGTAACACTAATATTGCTAGTCAACGCTATTAACAATAGTATAGATGCACATAGAAGTTTCATCCAATAGTGAAACGTCATCTAGCTTTATCTAAGTAAATAGAGTACAAGCAAAGCAAGCGAGGAAAACATGACTCAAACAGTAAAATTAGCCGGTTTGACAATAAACCAAGATTTATTTGACTTTATTGAACACGAAGCATTACCAGAATCTGGAATACCTTCACCACAGTTTTGGCAAAATTTTGCTGAAATAATTAATGACTTGTCTGATGATAATGCTCAATTACTTATTAAGCGTGATGAGTTACAAGCCAAAATAGACAACTGGCATCAAGATAACTTTGGCGATAAATTTAACTTTGCCAGCTATAAGCAGTTTTTAACTGACATAGGTTATTTAGCTCCTGTGGTTGATGACTTTTCTATTAGCACAGAAAATGTTGATGCAGAACTTGCTAGCATTGCAGGTCCTCAACTTGTTGTACCTATTATGAATGCTCGCTTTGCTTTAAATGCAGTAAATGCACGTTGGGGCAGCTTGTATGATGCACTTTATGGCACTGATGTTATTAGCAGTGAAAATGGTGCAGAAAAAGCAGGTGCTTATAACCCTGTACGTGGCGCAAAAGTTATTAGTTATGCAAAAGATTATTTAGATCAAGCTATTCCATTAACCAATGGCAGTCATCAAGATGTTGTCGCTTATCATTTAAATGAACAACAACTAATGGTTAGCTTAAGCAATGGCGAGCAAAGTTCACTGCAAGATGTTAATGCTTTTATCGGTTTTACTGGCAGTATCAACCAACCAAACACATTAGTTTTTAAGCATAATGGTTTGCACCTAGAGTTAGTGTTTGATGCAACTAGCGAAATAGGCAAGGCAGACCCATCAACGTTAAGTGATGTTATTCTTGAGTCAGCATTAACTACCATTATGGATTGTGAAGATTCTGTTGCAGCAGTTGATGGTGAAGATAAAGTAATTGCTTATCGCAACTGGCTTGGCTTAATGCAAGGCAACCTAACTGAGAACATCAGTAAAGGCGGCCAAGAATTCACTCGCAAAATGAATAGTGATCGCAATTACCAGTCGTTATCAGGTGATACTATTGCCCTAAAAGGTCGTAGCTTAATGTTTGTGCGTAATGTTGGTCACTTAATGACAAACAGCGCTATTATTGATAGCCAAAATCGCGAAATACCTGAAGGTATTTTGGATGCCATGATCACTTCATTAATTGCCTTACACGATTTAAAAGGTAATAGCTCACTTAGCAATAGTAATGAAGGTTCTATTTATATTGTAAAACCTAAAATGCACGGTCCTGATGAAGTTCAGTTTGCTGACACCTTATTTGCACGCGTTGAAGATGCTCTATCCTTACCTCGTAACACCATAAAAATGGGTATAATGGATGAAGAAAGACGTACTAGTGTTAATTTAAAAAATTGTATCCATGCAGCTAAAGAGCGTGTGGTATTTATCAATACTGGATTTTTAGATCGAACAGGCGATGAAATACATACATCCATGGCTGCAGGCCCTATGGCACGTAAAGCAGACATTAAGCTAACTCCTTGGATTGGTGCCTATGAAAATAACAATGTTGATGTTGGTTTAGCTTGTGGGTTTAGTCAAAAGGCACAAATAGGCAAAGGCATGTGGCCAATACCAGATCAAATGGCTAATATGATCGCCACTAAAATCAACCATGTAGAAGCTGGCGCAAATACCGCTTGGGTTCCTTCACCAACAGCGGCGACATTACACGCATTGCATTATCACCGTGTTGATGTTTTTGCACTTCAACAAGATTTAATGCAACGTGAAGCAGCAAGCTTAGATGATATTTTAACAATACCATTGGCAACAGATACCAATTGGAGTAACGATGAAATTACTGAAGAGCTTGATAATAATGCTCAAGGTATTTTAGGTTATGTAGTTCGTTGGATTGATCATGGTGTTGGCTGTTCAAAAGTACCTGATATTAATAATGTTGGTTTGATGGAAGATAGAGCGACTTTACGTATTTCTAGCCAACATATTGCCAACTGGCTACAACATGGTATTTGCACTCAAGAACAGGTGCAAACAAGTTTAGAGAAAATGGCAAGAACTGTTGATGGTCAAAATGCTAATGACCCGAGTTATCAAGCCATGAGTAATGACTTTGATAATAGCATAGCTTTTAAAGCCGCTTCAGCATTGGTTTTTCTTGGTGCTGAACAACCAAGTGGCTATACCGAACCATTATTACATCAGTTTAGATTAGATAAAAAAGCGAGTAATAATAGCTAATATATAACTGAAGAAAAGTTGCAGAATACTTAAAATAAAGATTTATAGCCAGAGATTCAATCTCTGGCTTTTTTTTGAAATTTTAATATTTTTTGAATGCTTAATAGTAATGTGCCGTTCTTCTTTCCTAAGTTTAAAATTACTTAATAATATGAATATAACTAAACTTACTTTTACTACAGTGGTTATAAACCGCTTATCCTACTAAAGAAGCCTCCTACCTTATTATGGTGGTATTTACATTTGTAAATAATTATAGTAATAATGCAAGTAAAGATTACTTTGATTGCTAAGTTAGCAGGACTAAACAGGAGAGTCATAATGAAACAACTAATATCATTACTATTAATTATTTCAATTACCATTATTTCGTGGTCTAGTTTTGCCAAAAGCACTGTAATTCAAGTTAACAACCTCTATAGTCAACCATATTCATCAGAAAACCCAATGATATTAAAGATATTCTTGTATAATCAACTCGTTACTGAAAGGTTTTTTATAACACCAAGAAAAACAATGAATAAGCATAATGATTTTTTTGAAACTACAATGATTTTCAATGAAAAATTACAACAGTTTATCGCTTTTTTTAATGAATATCATAATGAAGTAAAAGTGATTGCGAATAATAATATCTCATCACCTAAAAACAGTACGCCTAAGTTTCGAAAATGCAAAGTAAGTAGTTAACTAAAATAGTTTGACATTATTCCTGTTTATTTTTCAAGCAAGCTAGAGACTAAATCACCCAAAGCTAAAAAAGTTTGTTCTCGCATACTTCTTTTACGCCAAATCATGCCTATCTCTCGATAAACATCGCCTTGTATTTCACTAATGGTCAAACCTTCAAATTGTCCAATACCTTTATCTATTGCCATTTTAGGTAAAAAAGTAACGCCATGATGAAACGATGTCATTTGTACTAATGTTGCTAAGCTTGAGGCTGAAAAACTATTGATGCGGCTAGTATCAGCCAATTGACAAGCAGAAACTGCATGCTCTGTTAAACAGTGTTCTTTGTTCAATAAAAATATGCTTTTTGCAGGTAAATTACTATAGTCAAATGAGTGTTCAAGACTCTTGATTAAACTTTTTTCTCCAGCAATAAAGAAATGATCTTTACCTAATAACTGTGCAGAAAAATTATGCTTAGGAATAGGAAAAGCTAATATTGCGCAATCAATTTCACCTTGTTCCAACTGCTCCATTAAATTTTCAGTTGTATCTTCACATAAATACAATTCAAGTTTAGGTAATTGTTGCTGACATAATTGAACTAAATCTGTTAATAAAAATGGCGCTATAGTAGGAATACAACCCAGCCGAAGGCTACCTGAATCATAAGCGCCCTGTTGCTTAGCAAATGCCATTAATTCATTAGCACTTAATAATAACTGTTTAGCTAAAGCAACTACTTGTTTACCGTGACTTGTGAAAATAAAACTCTTATGATCACGCTCTAATAATTGACAAGAAAGTTGCTCTTCTAATTTTAAAATAGCACTACTTAACGTAGACTGGCTAACAAAGCAGGCTTGTGCCGCTTTGTTAAAGTGCTGGTGCTTATCAAGCGCTAATAAATAATTTAAATGTTTAAGATTAGGCAGCTTGCTATTAAAAATACTATTATTCATGTGCTATCATTTTTTATGATTAAATATCGATATTTATATTAATAAAACCAATACAAATAAACAAACATAAATGAACGTAAGCAAACAATAAAATATTCAACCTAACTTTAAATTCACAAGAAGATACGCTATGGTTACTTAAATTTTATTTTACTACAAATAGGAAAAACTATGTCTCAAGCTGCAGCACGCCATTTATTGGTTGATACTGAAGAACAATGTTTAACATTAAAAGCCGAAATAGAAAGCGGAAGAAATTTTGCAGAGGTAGCGCAAGAACACTCAAACTGTCCATCAAAGGCTCAAGGTGGTGATTTGGGCACTTTTGGCCCAGGTCAAATGGTTCCTGAGTTTGACAAAGTAGTATTTTCTGCACCACTTAATGAAGTGCAAGGCCCTGTAAAAACTCAGTTTGGCTATCATTTATTAGAAGTGACTGCACGTAGTTAAGCGGTCATTAGCTTAACCATAAGTTAGGTTTTTTCTAACTAAAAAAGCCGCAACAATTACAAATTGTTGCGGCTTTTTAATATCCAATACTTTTACTTAAAAATATTTGATTTAAGCAAAAATACCCTTCATCATCCAGAAGAAAATAATTGATAAGCCTGCACCTACAGGTAAGGTAATTACCCAGGAAACAACAATATTACGCACCACACCTAAGTTAATCGCCGCAATACCACGGGCCATACCCACACCTAATACCGCACCAACTAAAGTTTGTGTAGTTGAAATAGGTAAACCCGCACCAGAAGCAATAACCACAGTACAAGCAGCTGCTAATTCAGCAGCAAAACCACGACTTGGTGTTAAATGGGTAATACCTTGGCCAATGGTCGCAATAACTTTATGACCAAAAATAGCAAGGCCAGCAACAATACCAAAACCACCCAGAGGTAAAATCCACCAAGCAATAGCTGATTTAGCAGAAATTTCACCACCGTTATCAACAATACTGACAACCGCAGCTAGTGGACCAATAGCGTTCGCCACATCATTTGAACCATGGGCAAACGCCATAGCACAAGCAGTGACAATCATTAAAATAGCAAAAACTTTCTCTACATTTGCATAGTGAGTTTTAAGTGCCGCTGATTCATCAAACTTAAGACGGCTGATAAAAAACTTACCAATTAAGGCAACAATCACAGCCGTAATAGCAGCATAAATAAAACCATCTGCATTACCAATATGTAAATTTAAATGCTTTAAACCTTTCTTAATGGTAACAAGGGCTAGAACAAAACCCGCTAAAAACATGTACATTGGCACCCAACGTTTTGCTTGCTGTAAAGGCTTGTCAGTATCAAAAATAAGTTTTTGTGCGCTGTTAAAAATAATAAAAGCAATAACACCCGAAATAAGGGGCGTAATTATCCAACTACCTACAATACCGCCAACTTTAGACCAGGTTACAGCATCAACACTCACACCCATTGCAGCAAAACCAACAATAGCACCAACGATTGAATGAGTGGTAGAAACAGGCCAACCTAATGCAGAAGCAATAAGTAACCAAGTTGCTGCAGCAAACAATGCGGAGATCATACCAAAGACAAGTAGCTCAGGAGAATCAACAAAGAAGCTAGCATCGATAATACCTTTACGAATGGTTGATGTTACTTCGCCACCTGCTAAATAAGCACCTGCAAATTCAAATACCATCGCGATAATAATGGCTTGTTTAATAGTTAAGGCACCCGAGCCTACTGAGGTTCCCATAGCATTTGCTACATCATTAGCACCAATGCCCCACGCCATAAATAAACCAACAACAGCAGCAATAATGACTAAAATAGAGCCTGAATTAAGTATAATATCCATCAGTTAAACCCTACTTTCTAGCTAAAAGAATTTCTAAACGTGCGCCAACACGTTCAGCAAGATCGGCTAAATCACCAACCCAATCAATAATTTGATATAAGAACATTACATCAACTGGATTCAACCCACTTTCAAGAGCAAGTAAATTTTTACGTAAAACAATTTGCATTGAATCTGTATCATCCTCTATCGCATCCAACTGATTAATCATTTTTTCAACTAGCTCAACTTCACGCCCACGAAATCCTGTTTCTAATAAATCATCAAGTTCATTAATGGCTTCAGCTGCCTTTTCTGTCGCTTCAATACAACGCCCTAAATAGACATTGAACTGTTCTTGTAAACTAACGGGTATTTCTAATTTACGGCCTAAAACACGACCAGCAATATCTTTAGCTTTGTTCGCTATTTTGTCTTGTTGAGTCAATAATTCAAGTAAATCAGCTCTGTCTACAGGCATGAATAAACCACCTGGTAACTCTAAACGCAATTGGCGTTTTAAAACATCAGCATCTTGTTCTAATTTTGATAATTTTCGACGAATTTTAGTTGCTTCACTCCAGTTTTGTTCACTACAAGCGCTAAAAAAGGGGATAAGTTGATTGCTACATTTAACAACCAATTTAATATGTTTTTCTAATGGTTTAATTGGAGATTTTGCAAATACACCCAATATTGAATTTCTGGCCATAATGTGTTTCCAGTTGTTATTTTCATTGTAAATTAATCAAAGCTGATCATAACGCATTTATTTAACGAAGTTAAACTTTGCTATAAAACAGTTGAGTAATAACAATTTTGATTATTTATTTTTTCGCGGAGAGTATATGACAGTTATATGACAGTTTTATTACAAACAAAAGACAAAGGTTGTGGCAATAGAGTATTCTTTGCAAATACTGTGCAAGTGCCTAGTCACGAGTTTTTCTAAACCCGTAACTTGTCACTCGCTACAATCACTTTATTTCAAAAATAATTTATAAATTATCTTATGAACTAACTTCCCGTAAGGTGGAAAAGCATTGGATGCGGTATTAATTTTACCTTTTTTAAATACTGATTTTGCTTTAGAAAAAGTTAAAAAACCTTCATGCCCATGATAATGTCCCATACCTGAAGGACCAATACCACCAAAGGGCATATCATCTTGAGCTACGTGTATTGCAGCATCATTTAAGCAAACACCACCTGCATGAGTTCGCTCTAATACTGCTTGTTGAGTTGCATCATTATGACTACATAAATATAAAGCCAACGGGCGTGGTCTATCATTTACATAACCAATAGCCTCATCTAAGTTGTTATAAGTAACAATAGGTAATAGCGGGCCAAAAATTTCTTCCTGCATCAATAACATGTCATCATTGACACTATCAACAAGCGTTAATGGAATTTTTCCTGCCGCAATACATGCTTGTTCACTATCACCTCCTAGTGACGTTAAAATAGCACCCTTGGCTTTTGCATCAATTAGCCACTGATTTAACCGCTGCAACTGCGCATCATTAATAATTGCACCATAGTCATTATTATTTGCAACACTCGGGTACATTTTACAAAACTGTTCGCTTAACGCTTGCTTCAGCTCGTCAACTCGACCCGTTGGACAAAGAATATAATCTGGCGCAACACAAGTTTGCCCTGCATTAAGTGTTTTACCTAGAATAAAACGAGATACTGCATCTTTGATATCAATTTCATCATCAATAATCGTTGGAGACTTTCCGCCTAACTCTAATGTAACTGGCGTTAAATTTTTAGCTGCCGCTGCCATTACTATTTTACCAACACGCGTCGAGCCAGTGAAAATCAAATGATCAAAAGGCTGAGAAGAAAAATGTGCCGCTACATCAGGGCCGCCATTAATCACTGCTACTTTGTCATTTGTAAAGATACCACCAATCATGTTTTTTATTACATCATTAGTCGCTGGAGTAAATTCAGACATTTTTATCATCGCTCTATTGCCGGCAGCAAGCGCTGTTGTTAGCGGGCCAACGGATAAAAACAATGGATAATTCCACGGAGTAATAATGCCAACAACGCCTAAAGGTTGATACATAACAAACGCTTTGGCAGGCTGAAAAAGCATACCTACATGACGCTGAGAGGGCTTCATCCATTTCTTAATATGTTTAATAGCATAGTTAATCCCCATGATGGTAGGCATTAAATCACCCATTTTAGAATCATCAACACTACGACAACCAAAATCTTTTGACATAGCTTGTACTAACGCTTCTTTATGCTCAAGAATAGTAGTCTTTAATTTAACTAAATCATCAATACGCGTTTGAGCTGACAAATAAGGATCGTTAACAAAGGCTTTTCGTTGCAATACTAAAGCTTCATCAACTAAGCATATTTCTTGTTGATCATCTGATGCACTGTATAAATTAATCGCCATTATTATTTACCTTAACTATTACTATACGAAAAATATTGATTAGATTACTAACAAGAAAACTTAAAAGTTACTCTTGTTAACGGACTCGATGAGCTATCTAAGCATAATATTTTACGTAAAGTGATAGTTTTTCATCGAAAAAATTTTCAATATAAAAAGAAGTTTGTCGCTAACTAAAAGTATATTTAGCGACAATATGTTTTTATTTATTCTAAATTATCAAATCCATCTAACGTAACACCTGTTAATCCTCCTGTGCCACCTTGATCGTTACTACGTAGTTTAATCATCAAGCGTAGATCATTTGGTGAATCAGCATGATGCAGTGCATCAGCATAAGTAATTTGACCACGCTCATATAAGTTAAACAAAGCTTGATCAAAGGTTTGCATCCCTTGCTCATTAGATTTTTGCATCACTTCTTTTATGCTGCCAACCTCACCTTTTTTAATCAGTTCAGCAATGTAAGGTGAGTTCAATAAAATTTCAATGGCTGCTACTCGGCTATTCCCATCTTTGGTTGGTACTAGCTGCTGAGCAATAATACCGCGAAGGTTTAACGCTAAATCAAACAATAATTTACCGTGCTGTTCAGCAGGTACTAAATGCATAATACGATCAATCGCTTGGTTTGCATTATTAGCATGCAAAGTAGCAATACATAAATGCCCTGTTTCAGCGAAGCTTAATGCATGCTCCATAATTTCTTGACTACGAATTTCACCTATAAGAATAACATCAGGTGCTTGGCGCAAAGAGCTCTTTAATGCAGCATCAAACGATTCAGTGTCTAAACCAACCTCACGTTGAGTAATCATGCTTTTAGCGTGCTCATGCACAAACTCAACAGGATCTTCAATCGTTAAAATATGCCCACGAGAATTACGATTACGATAACCAATCAATGACGCCATTGACGTTGACTTACCTGTACCCGTACCACCAACAAAAAGCACCAAACCACGTTTTGACATGACCACATCTTTAAGAATAGGCGGTAAACCGAGATCATCTGTATCAGGGATATCTGTAACAATGCGGCGAACTACCATACCCGCCATATCACGTTGCCAAAATGCTGAAATACGAAAACGACCTATACCATCAATTGAAATAGCAAAGTTGCATTCTTTCTCTTCATCAAATTGGCGAACCTGCTTTTCATTCATGGCATTATGAACTAAAGCTAACGCTTCTTCTGCCGTTAACACATTATCTGCTATGGGTTGTAATTCACCATTAATTTTTGCACTTACCGGTAACTTAGCCGTAACAAACATATCGGAAGCATGTTCAGCAACCATTTTTTCTAATAAAAGATGAAAAGTCATTAATTATTCCTGTATTAATAATTATTAAAAGCTTTTAAATTGATTCTTATCTACTGCTTTTTCCATTGCAGCACCTTTAGTGATCATCCCGCGACTCACTAAGTTTTGTAAACATTGATCCATAGTTTGCATACCATTAGACATGCCTGTTTGAATGGATGAATACATTTGAGCAATTTTATCTTCACGAATTAAGTTACGAATAGCAGGTGTACCAATCATAATTTCATGAGCTGCAACTCGACCACCACCTACTTTTTTGATTAGCGTTTGAGAAATAACCGCACGAAGTGATTCTGACAACATAGAACGCACCATAGATTTTTCTGCCGCAGGAAATACATCAATAATACGGTCAATAGTTTTAGGCGCTGAAGTTGTATGTAAGGTACCAAAAACTAAATGCCCTGTTTCTGCCGCTGTCATCGCAAGACGAATTGTTTCTAAATCTCGCATTTCACCTACTAGAATAACATCAGGATCTTCACGTAAAGCCGAGCGTAATGCGGCTTCAAAACTTAACGTATCACGATGAACTTCTCGTTGGTTAATCAAACACATTTTATTTTCATGCACAAATTCTATTGGATCTTCAATCGTTAAAATATGATCATTCTTTGAATCATTGATATAGTCGACCATTGCCGCTAACGTGGTGGACTTACCTGAGCCTGTAGGGCCCGTTACTAACACTAAACCACGTGGCGTATTAGATATATCTCTAAAAATATCAGGGCAGCCCAAATCATCAAGCGATAATATTTTACTTGGAATAGTACGGAATACTGCTGCTGGCCCTCGGTTTTGATTAAAAGCGTTTACCCTAAAGCGTGCTAAGTTTGGTACTTCAAAGGAGAAATCCACTTCTAACTTTTCTTCATACTCTTTTCGTTGGCGATCATTCATAATGTCGTACACTAAAGCATTAACATCTTTAGCATCAAAAGCTGGAATGTTGAGTTTACGAATATCACCATCAACACGAATTGACGGTGGTGTGCCAGTTGATAAATGTAAATCTGACGCATCATGTTGCACACTAAATGCAAGTAGTTCAGTAATATCCATAAAAAACCTCAGTGGTGTTATCTGTTAATGTATTAGTTATTCAAGTATTATTTGTCAAAATCTTTATTTCAAAGTATTAAATTTAACGTTTTAGCTAAAATTTATGAATAATATCAAAGAAAACATTCAAAAAATCAAATATCAAATTAATCAAGCTTGCCATGATACTTCTCAAACGTATAGTCAAAAAAATGAGTCTTCTTCAAATAATAAACAAAATTTTGTCACTTTGCTCGCGGTTAGTAAAACAAAACCTGCATCAGCAATAGAGCAAGCCTACCTTGTAGGACAACGTGATTTTGGTGAAAACTATTTACAAGAAGCAATAGAAAAAATCACAACGTTGTCACATCTACCAGAAATTTGTTGGCACTTTATTGGCCCTATTCAATCAAATAAAACTAAACAAATTGCTCAACACTTTTCTTGGGTTCATAGTGTCGACAGAGCCAAAATAGCACATCGTTTAAATAATCACTTAAACGAAACAAACCAACAAATTCATCATCAAGATACCTCGCTAAACATTTGTTTACAAGTGAATATTAGCGAAGAACCATCAAAATCTGGCATTATGTCAAGTGAGGTGTTTTCTCTAGCTGAAGTTGTTGATAACTGTGATAAACTCACCTTACGTGGCTTAATGGCAATTCCAGAAAAAAATGCTGGTGAAGCGAGTTATGAAAAAATGCAGCACTTGTTTAAAAAGTTACAAGCCCAATATCCAACAGTAGATACGCTTTCAATGGGCATGTCGAACGATTTAGCACTAGCTATCACCTATGGTTCGACTATGGTTCGAATTGGTACTGCTATATTTGGAGAAAGAGCTGGAAAAATAGGTTAAATGTAGCTTTCATTTATTCTGACAAAAAGTATTTTGATAAAGTAAGGTAGATAATTTCCATGAAAAAAATAGCATTTATTGGCGCAGGTAACATGGCACGCGCCATTACTATCGGGCTTGTTAATTCTGGTGTGGCAGCAAAAAATATTATTGTTGCCAATCCATCTTCAGAAAAAAGACTGCAACTAGCCAATGAGTTTGGTGTGCAGCAAACTGGTGATAATATTGAAGCGGCAAATGTTGCTGATATTATTGTATTATGTGTTAAACCACATTTTATCTGTGATGTTTGCCAACAGTTAACTAGCGCTATCGACATTTCAAATAAACTTTTTATTTCTGTTGCTGCTGGCACTACTGTTGATCAAATTCAACAAGCGCTTAATTGTAATGCCGCACTCGTTAGGGTTATGCCTAATACTCCTTCCCAATTAGGTTTAGGGATGAGTGGCATGTTTGCATCTAAGGAAGTAAGCACAGAACAAAAAGCAGCAAGTGACAAATTAATGTCTGCCGTTGGCAAAGTTATTTGGCTAGAAACAGAAGACAAAATTAACGATATTATCGCTGTTGCTGGCTCTGCTCCTGCTTATTTTTTCTTATTTATGGAAGCAATGGAAAAACAAGCACAAACGTTAGGTTTTAGCATAGAAGAAAGTAGGATGTTGGTACAACAAACAGCCCTTGGTGCCGCACAAATGGTTGAACATAGTAGTGCACCAATCAGTACTCTTCGAGAAAATGTTACTTCAAAAGGTGGTACTACTTTTGCTGCTCTTGAACAATTTAGAAAAGACGGTATTGATAAAATGGTAAGCAATGCAATGAATGCCGCAATTACACGTGCCGAAGAAATGGCTAAAAAAGGTTAAAACTATGGAAGCTATTAGATATTTATTACAATTTGCATTTGATGCATTATTAATGATTTTGATCATGAGAGTTTGGTTACAATGGGTAAAAGCTGACTTTTATAACCCATTAAGCCAATTCATTGTTAAAGTGAGTAATCCGTTGGTTGTTCCTTTACGTCGTATTATCCCTGGTTTTAGTGGTCTGGATGTAGCAACAATTTTAGTTGCTTATATTGTTGCCACATTAAAATTTGTCACCTTAGCTGCTTTATCAGGTGAAAATTTAGGCCTGTTAGGTTTTTACATCGGTTTATTAGTATTAATAAAGCAGGCTGGATTTTTACTTTTTATCATCATGATTATCATGGCAGTGATGAGTTGGGTGGTGCAAGGCTATAACCCTACGTTAGCAGTATTCCACCAGTTAACTGAACCATTCTTAAATCCTATTAGGCGCATTATTCCTAATTTAGGTGGCTTAGATTTATCTATGATTTTTGCCTTTTTAGCCATGAATGTTATTAATATTCTGCTTTCTAGCTCGCTACCCTATTGGGCAGCGCTATAATTTGAAAAAGATAGTAACAAAAACTCAATCTAACTTTTGAGCTACAAATACCTTGAATCAACCAACCAGGAGAGCAGTATGAACAATTCACTTATTAAACTCTTGCTAGTGATCGCTATAAGTTTATTTACATTGACTAATGCTAGTGCCGAAAACATGAAAAAACTTGGCTCGATGAATATTCATTATATGGCTATCGGTTCAACTTTTTTCACCCCCGAAATTGCTAAAGCCTATGGTATTACCCGCAGTCGCTATAATGGCCTAATTAATATTTCAGTGCTTGATAATACCAAAACAGGCAACCCCGCTAAAACGATTAGCATTAGTGGGCAATCGAAAAATAATTTAGGTCAATTTAAGGATTTAGAGTTTCAAGAAGTAAAAGAAAGTAAGGCGATTTATTACTTAGCTCAAGTGAGTTATCACCACGAAGAAACACTACACTTCACCATCTACATTAGTGATGGTAAAGAAAAACAAACATTGAAATTTTCACAAAAATTCTATGTTGATTAGAAAAGCTAAGGAACGAGGTGATAGGAATACATAGGTACTAAGGAGTGCTTCCTAGAGCCTAGTACCTAACTGTCTTTTACTGTATTATCTACAAAATTTCGCCTCAGAATAAATAACCATCATGTCCAAAATAGTTTTAGCCACAGGCAATAAAGGCAAGGTTAACGAATTAGCAAGTTTGCTAGCCGAAAATCAAATAGAAATAGTCCCACAAAGTAATTTTAATGTTCCTGAAGTTGCAGAAACAGGCACTACCTTTGTAGAAAATGCCATCATCAAGGCTCGCCATGCCGCAAAAATAACAGGGTTGCCTGCCATTGCCGATGATTCAGGCTTAGAAGTTGATGCATTAAATGGTGCGCCTGGCGTTTATTCTGCTCGTTACGCTAGTGATATTGTCGGCGAGCAAGTCACTGATAATGACAATACTAATAAGTTGCTAAGTGCATTAGAAAATACACCCGATGAACAACGCACCGCACGTTTTCATTGTGTACTGGTGTATATGAAACATGAAAACGATCCTACCCCAATTATTTGTCATGGTATTTGGCAAGGCAGTATTAGTCGTGAAAAACAAGGCGAACAAGGTTTTGGTTATGATCCTGTTTTTTGGCAAAAAGATTTACAATTATCTTCTGCACAGTTACCACGAGATATTAAAAACAGACTTAGTCATCGTGGGCAAGCGTTAGCCCAACTGGTTAAAAAGTTAGCTCAATAGTGGGTACCAATTTATTCACAACACCACCACTATCTTTATATATCCACATACCTTGGTGTGTAGAAAAGTGCCCTTATTGCGATTTTAATTCTCATGCATTAAAATCAAAAATTCCTGAACAAGATTATGTAAGTGCTTTAATTGCTGATCTAGATGATGACATAGCTCGTTTCAATTTAAAAAATAGACCACTACATTCTATTTTTATCGGTGGCGGTACACCTAGTTTATTCTCTGCCAATGCAATCGAAAGTCTACTGAGCCAAGTATTATCACGTTTTGAATATGGTTCATCACAAAACAAACTTTATAAACAAAAAAATATTGAAATAACCCTAGAAGCTAATCCTGGTACAGTAGAAGCTGACAAGTTTATTGGTTTTGTCAAAGCTGGCGTTACGCGCTTATCTATTGGTGTGCAAAGTTTCGAGTCAGAAAAATTATTAAAACTTGGTCGAATTCATAATGTTAGCCAAGCTCAACAAGCCGCTAAAATGGCCACTAATGCCAAAAGCTTTGGTCTTAAAAGCTTTAATTTAGATTTAATGCATGGCTTACCTAACCAAAGTATTGAAAATGCATTAGACGATTTAAAGACTGCCATTAGTCTCAAACCCGATCACCTTTCTTGGTATCAACTAACCATTGAACCTAACACTGCCTTTCACTCTAAACCTCCAAAATTACCACAAGATGAAACGTTATGGGATATTCAAGATCAAGGGTTTAAATTGCTCGCTGATGCAGGGTATAAACAGTATGAAATATCTGCTTTTAGTCAAGCAGAAAAGCAGTGCCAACATAATCTGAATTATTGGCAGTTTGGTGATTATCTTGGCATAGGTTGTGGGGCACACGGTAAAATTACTGATGTATCAACAGGGATAATTCAACGAACGATAAAAGTTAAACACCCTAAAGGGTACCTTGATACAAATCGCAAACCGTTAGATCACTTAATTACAGTAAACCATAAAGAGCTCCCTTTTGAATATATGATGAACCAACTGCGCTTATTTTCACCCTTTACTTTAGCTAACTACCAACGACGAACTGGTTTATCTATAGATACAATTCTACCAACGTTACAGCTAGCAAAACAGAAAAATCTAATGTCATGCACAGAAATCATATCTAGCGAAGAAAAGTGGCAAGTCACACCACTGGGTCATCGTTATTTGAACGATTTATTGGAGCTTTTTCTTTAATGATTATTACCAATGAAAATAACAAAAGCAACGACCAAGCTTTTATGCAACGGGCATTTGAATTAGCTCAGCAAGCAGAGAAACTTGATGAAATACCCGTTGGTGCTGTAGTCGCTTATCAAGGAAAAATTATTGGAGAAGGATTTAATCAATCAATATTACTTAATGATCCCTCAGCTCATGCTGAAATGCTCGCCATTCGACAAGCAGGCAAACACCTTAATAATTATCGATTACTAGATTGTACCTTGTACGTAACGCTTGAACCATGCCCTATGTGTGCAGGATTATTAGTGCATAGCAGAGTAAAACGATTAGTTTATGCTAGCTCTGATTTAAAAACAGGTGCAGCAGGTAGTGTTTTTAATTTGGTAGGAACGTCGCAACTTAACCATCAATTAATAGTAGATAATGGCATTATGGCTGAGCAGTGTAGTGAATTACTGTCTGGTTTTTTTAAACGCCGACGCAGTGAAAAAAAGTCAGCTAAAAAAGCACTAGCACTAAACAACCACAGTCTAAAAACAGAGGGGTAATACATAAAGTATATTAGGAAATAAATTTTTTTATTGGTTTAATGGGAGTTATATTGCTTATTCTATAAGGATATGTAAAAAACAATATTGCTAGTGAAGTTTTGATATGTAGGTATAAAAAAATGGCCACCCATTGAGGACTTGAACCTCAAACCCTCGCCTTAGAAGGGCGATGCTCTATCCAGTTGAGCTAATGGGTGAATAGTATTTAACTTTCAACACATGAAGTTATTTATCTTATTATGTATTAAAAATTTATTCATCAAAAAACTGGGTTTTTTCTTTCAAAAATAACAAGAAAGAAAAAGTGGTCGGTGATGCAAGATTCGAACTTACGACTGAACTTGATGACACCCAAACCAA
>JADGDH010000246.1 GCA_016745015.1 Colwellia sp. | reverse complement strand
ATGCTTAAATCATGCCAAATGGTTTTATGTCTCTGTGGGCTAGGTATATTGGGTGGTTAAGTTGTTATGTTATGTTTTATTTAATGAGTTAATAGAGTTGCCATCATCCTTTTATGATGATGGCAATTTATTGACGTTAGTATTTGTATAGGAAAGTTTAACGATTAAATGATGTGGATTGATTGGTAATTTGATGAGCAAGTAAATATTTTTTGAAATGTTTTGTTGCTAAAGGTTTACTATATAAATAACCCTGTAACTGTTCACAACGTAAACCCGATAAAAAGTTTAGCTGTTGATCCGTTTCAACGCCTTCTGCCACTACGTCCATTCCTAAATTATGGGCAATGGTTACAATGGTGGCAACCATATTTCTTCCTTGCTCAGACTCTTCAATGTCATCAACAAAAGCTTTATCAATTTTTAAAGTATTGAGTGGGAATTTTTTTAAGTAAGCTAAAGAAGAGTAGCCCGTGCCAAAGTCATCAAGGGATAAATGAATACCCATGGCTCTTATTTGCAACATAATATCTATGGCTGCTTGTGGAGAGTCCATTACGGTACCTTCGGTTATTTCTAACTCTAAATGTTTAGCAGGCAATTGACTTTCTTTTAAAATATTAGCTATCTGGTTCACTAAATTGTTTTGAGTAAACTGCACGGCGGATAAGTTTACTGCAACTCTGCCATCAAATAAGCCTGCATCTACCCATTTTTTTGTAGCAAAACAGGCTTTTCTTAATACTATTTCGCCAATATCTATTATTTGCCCTGTTTCTTCAGACACAGGAATGAATACTACAGGACTAATGATGCCTTTTTTGGGTGTTTCAAAGCGTACTAAAGCTTCCATACCTGCTATTTTACCCGTAGCAATTTCAATTTTTGGCTGATAATAAACAGAAAAAGAGTCATCTTTCAAACCGTGCCTAATTAAACTTTCAATTTGTAAGCGCTTAACGGCTTGTTTATTCATTGACTCGCTGAAAAATTGATACTTGTTGCCGCCACTACGTTTTGCGTGATACATAGCCGTATCAGCATTTTTAAGTAGTTCGTGACCGCTAATTCCATCTTCAGGAAATAGTACAATACCAATACTACTATATAGCACAATTTCTTGGTTTTTTATTTTGAAAGGTTGAGCTACTGTAAGTAAAATATTCTTTGCTAACGAAGTAATGGTGTGTATGTCATTTGTACCTTCAATGATAATGCTAAACTCATCACCACCTAATCGGTAAACGGTGTCTTGCTTACGCCCTAGTGTTAGCATGCGTTGAGCAACTAGACATAAAATCTCATCACCAACTTGGTGCCCTAAGGAATCGTTAATTTTTTTAAAATTATCTAAATCAAATACCAATAAAGCATGATTAATATTGCTTCTAACTAGGCGTGCTTGACTCGCTTGAAAATACGACCGGTTTGGTAGACCTGTTAATGTGTCTGAGTTGGCTAGTTTTCTTAATTCTGCTTCAGTTTCTTTACGTTTAGTTATGTCGGAGAAAACACTGACAAAATGAGATATCTTGTTATTTTCATCAAGAATAATGTCTATGTTTAAATCAGTTAAATATTTACTACCATCAACATGCAAACTTTCTATTTCGCCATGCCAACTTCCTTTTGTCACTAAATGTTGTTTAATACTTTTAGTGAAACTTTTTGGATATTGACTGAATGTTAAAGAGCGGCCAATCATTTGGCTTTTTTCTTTTCCTGTTATACGTTGAAAGGCTTTGTTTACATCAACAGCAATAAATTGACGATCATAGATAACGACAGCATCTGATATATTTTGAATGCATTTAGCGAAAAGTTTTAATCGTTCTTCGGCCTTTTTAATTTGGCTAATATCTTTTAATGTACCTGTCATACGTGAAGGATTGTTGTTGTTATCACGTTCAACTATTTTTCCACGATCTAAAATCCAAACCCAACGGTTTTGTTTGCTTTTTACACGGTAAGTTACTTCGAAATGGTCTGTTTTCTCAGAAAAATGCTCATCTAATGCTATTTTTACTCTTTCAATGTCATGTTGATGAATATTAGTTTTTATTTTTCCTGAACTATGTGTTTCTTCACTTTTATTTCGAGTACCATCCTGAGGAAATTCTAGCACTCCCCAAATATTAGAGCGGTATATCTTATCTGTAATGATATTCCAATCCCACATTTCATCGCCACTACCCCAAAGCGATAGCTTTAAACGTTCTTCACTTTCTTTAATTTGCGAGTTATAGAGTTGTTTATTTCTATATTGTTGAAAAATATAGGCTAA
>JADGDH010000245.1 GCA_016745015.1 Colwellia sp. | reverse complement strand
CGAGCTGCACCTACTAAAATAGTGACAGGGTTTGCCATACAACGCTGTCCTGCTGCACCAAATGCCGAGCCAAGTAAATCATTTATTGCTCTGTCTTTATTCGCATCAGGCATAATTACCATATGATTTTTAGCACCCATCATAGATTGTGCTCGTTTACCGTGTTTAGTCGCATGATTATATACATGCGTACCAACGCCCGTTGAACCAATAAAAGAAACCGCTTTAACTGCCTCTGCTTCTATTAATTGATTAACGACATCAGGGCCACCATGAACAACATTTAATACGCCAGCAGGAATACCTGCTTTTAGCGCCAATTCAACGAATAAAATTGTTGATGAAGGCGCTTGCTCAGAAGGTTTTAAAACAAAAGTGTTACCACAAGCAATAGCTGGCGGAAACATAAAAGAAGCTAACATTAATGGAAAATTAAAGGCCGTAATCCCAACGCCTACACCTAATGGCTTGTTTAATGTGTAAGTATCTACGCCTGTTGCAGCGTTATTTGCCATTTCTCCTAATTGTAAGCGAGTAATAGAGCAAGCATTTTCAATAGCTTCTAATGAACGGCCTACTTCGCCTGTCGCGTCAGGGAGTGTTTTGCCGTGCTCTAGGGTAACTAATTCAGCCAATTCTTGAGTATGCTCTCTCACTAATTGTTGGAAAGTTAACATAATGCGCATGCGGTTAGTTAAAGAAACTTTTGACCAAGTTTTAAAAGCTTCAGCAGCGTTATCTACGGCGGCTTCAACTTCTGCTTTTGTTGCTACAGGAACACGAGCAACAACTTCTTGAGTAGCAGGGTTTAAAACATCTAACCAGGTATCGGTGGTTGAGCGAACTTTTTCGCCATTGATGATTAATGGAATTTCTTTAATGGTCATGACAAGCCTTAAAATAGGTGGAATTTAATTGATACTAAAATAATCTTTTCACAACAATTGGGCAACAAGCAAAAATGCAGTGGGCATTGCATTTTTGCAAACACCCTTTGGTACTGATATGCTAAGTTAATGAATTGGGATGACATTAAATTATTTTTAGAAGTTGCTCGTAGCGAGCGCTTATCTATTGCTGCTAAACGATTGATGATAGATGCATCAACGCTCTCTCGTCGATTACATAAATTGGAAGAAAGCTTAGCTACTAAGCTTTTTGAACGAACAGTTGATGGTCATGTGCTAACCCTTGATGGTACAAAGCTTCTACAATATGCTCGTCGAATGGAACTTGATGCAGGACAAGCATTTGATGAGATAAAAGAACACAAATATTTAAACAGTGGCCGAGTGCGCATTGGTGTTACAGAAGCATTTGGTAGCTTCTTTATCGCTCCTCACTTAACGCAGCTTAAACAAGCATTTCCAAACATTCAAATAGAACTGGTACATTTTACTCGCGACGTAAAAATAAGTCGAAATGAAGCAGATATTGCCATTGCCGTTGAAAAACCCAAAAGTACTTCAACAATAATTACTAAACTTTGTGACTATCAGTTGCAATTATATGGGCATGCAAGCTATCTTAAAGGGGTGGAGAATAAGGTTAATATTGATCAATTATCTAAATATCAATGGATTAGTTATGTTGATAATCTTTTGTTTACTGAGCAGTTATCTTATTTAAAAGAGTTAAATGCTGATATTGAACCAAGCTTTCAAAGTACAAGTATTACCAGTCAATATAGTGCAATAAAAAGTGGTTTAGGTATTGGTATTTTACCTTGCTTTTTAGCTGAGCAAGATGCTAGCTTAATTAAGCTCTGCGTTAATGAAATTAAATTGGTGCGTAGTTTTTATTTGGTAACACACCCAGAAAGCAAACGCTTGTCTCAAGTAGAAACTGTTTGGCAATATTTGAAAGAGTTAACACAGCAACATAAACACTTACTTATGCCAGAGTGAATTAATTAGTAGCAAGCCAAGTAACAAGCTAATAAAAAAATCAAGTAACAAATAAGTATAGGTAGATATGGACAACTCAAACCAATTATTAAATGAAAACGCGGAAGAAAGGGCAAGTAAAACGTCGTGGTCACTTATCGCATTTATTATATTAGTGATTATTGCTATTGGGGTTGCATGGCAATTCACCGGTAATAAACCTGCACCAGTCGTTATTGAAAAGCCAATGCCTGCCCTTGTAATTGAACCAGAGCCTGAAAAAGAGATAGTTATTTCAGAGCCAATCATCGAAGAACCAAAAGTAGAAATTATTAAAGAAGAGATTGTGGCTATAGAAAACCCTCTACCTTTATTAGATGAAAGCGATGAGTGGTTAAAAATAAAACTA
>JADGDH010000113.1 GCA_016745015.1 Colwellia sp. | reverse complement strand
TATGGTTGGCCAAGCTTGTGACCGTGGCGAAACAACACGAAAAGATTCAGCTGCCGTTATTCTTTATGCTGCAGAATTAGCAACTAAAATGGCACTTGATACTATTCAATTACTTGGTGGTAATGGTTATATCAATGAGTTTCCAGCGGGTCGCTTATTACGTGATGCCAAGCTTTATGAAATTGGTGCGGGTACATCTGAAATTAGAAGAATGTTAATTGGTCGTGAGTTGTTCAACGAATCAAAGTAACGATTTATTTTATTGCTATTTAATCTAACTACTACGTTAAATAATACTCATTGACTAGCGTCAACTCCGTATTATTACCTTGTATTTAGAGTAACTAGCTTCAGGCTAAACAGTTACACAGTTAATTGTTTTTATTTTAAAAGAAAATCAATAATTAAGGTCTCTCGTGGCAAAAATAACATCAAAAATAAATACCCGCAGCCAAGATTTCTTAGACAATGCTGCTCACATGCAAACTCAAGTTGATGATTTGCGTACCAAGCTTGGTGAAATAAAACTTGGCGGCGGTGAACGTTCACGCGATCGTCATCTTAGTCGAGGAAAGTTATTACCTAGAGATAGAGTAAATGCCTTACTGGATGACGGCTCTGCATTTTTAGAGCTTTCACAATTAGCGGCATATAAAGTATATGAAGATAATGTACCTAGCGCAGGTATTATCACAGGAATTGGCCGTGTTAGTGGTCAAGAATGTGTAATCGTTGTTAATGATGCAACAGTAAAAGGTGGCACTTATTATCCTCTCACTGTAAAAAAACACCTTAGAGCACAAACTATTGCCCAAGAAAACAACTTACCTTGTATTTATTTAGTGGACTCAGGTGGTGCTAACTTACCTAATCAAGACGATGTATTTCCTGACAAAGAACATTTTGGTCGTATTTTCTTTAACCAAGCTAATATGTCAGCCAATAACATACCACAAATAGCTGTAGTTATGGGCTCTTGCACCGCTGGTGGAGCTTATGTTCCAGCCATGGCTGATGAGTCTATTATTGTTAAAGAGCAAGGCACTATATTTTTAGCTGGTCCACCTTTAGTAAAAGCTGCAACAGGTGAAATAGTTAGTGCTGAAGATTTAGGTGGTGCAGATGTACATTGTCGTACTTCTGGTGTTACTGACCACTATGCACAAAATGATCATCATGCCCTTGAAATCGCTCGCGCTGCCGTGAAAAATCTAAATAAAGTAAAGCCCGTAACAATTAACTTTCAAGAAGTTATAGAGCCTGAATATCCTAGTGAGGACATTTACGGAATTATCCCTAAAGATACTCGCCAGCCTTATGATATTCGTGAAATTATTGCTCGACTTGTTGATGGTAGTGAGTTTGACGAATTTAAAGCACTTTATGGTAGCACTTTAGTTTGTGGTTTCTCTAAAATATTTGGCTATCCTGTTGGTATCGTCGCTAATAACGGGGTGTTATTCGGTGAGTCAGCAGAAAAAGGTGCTCACTTTATTCAATTATGTGCTCAACGAAAAATTCCACTAGTATTTTTACAAAACATCACAGGCTTTATGGTAGGAAAACAATATGAGTCTGGCGGTATAGCCAAACATGGCGCCAAAATGGTTACTGCCGTTGCTACGGCACAAGTACCTAAATTTACTATTTTAATAGGCGGCAGCTTCGGCGCTGGGAACTATGGCATGTGTGGTCGTGCTTACGATCCTCGTTTTTTATTTATGTGGCCAAACGCACGTATATCAGTAATGGGTGGAGAGCAAGCCGCAGGTGTTTTGGCACAAGTTACTCGTGATAAAAAAGAAAAATTGGGTGAAAGTTGGAGTGAAGCCGATGAGCAAACCTTTAAACAACCTATTATTGATGATTATGAACATCAGGGTCATCCTTATTATGCCTCTGCGCGATTATGGGACGATGGCATAATCGACCCTGCAGATACTAGACAAGTATTAGGTTTAGCTATTTCTGCCTCATTAAATAAACCTATTAAAAAGACTAAGTTTGGCATCTTTAGGATGTAGATAGCGTATGTAAAGGGCGAATGTAAACCTTAACTAAAATATAAATATAGCGCGAATATAGGTACACGAATATGAATACTAGTGTGAATATAAAAAGTGAAAAAGTATTGTTTGAAGTAAATGAGCAAGGTGTTGCCACCGTTACTTTAAATAATCCTGATAAACATAATGCTTTTGATGATTGTATCATCGAACAATTGACTGACATTTTTGCCAATATTAGCAAACGAAAAGACATCAGCATTATGGTGCTAGCCTCAAATGGTAAAAGTTTTAGTGCTGGTGCTGACTTAAGTTGGATGAAACGCATGGCTAGTTACTCATATGAAGATAACTTAAAAGACGCCAATGCGTTAGCGCAAATGTTAAAAACTTTAAATTTTTTACCTCAAACCACTATTGCTAAAATTCAGGGCGCAGCTTTTGGTGGCGCAGTAGGTTTAGCAAGTTGCTGCGATATTGTTATCGCCAGTACTAAAGCAAGTTTTTGTTTAAGTGAAGTAAAATTAGGCCTTATTCCTGCAACTATCAGTCCGTACGTGGTTGATGCTATCGGATTAAAAGCCAGTCGTCGTTACTTTCAAACGGCAGAGAGGTTTTTTGTCGATAAAGCACTGCAACTAGGTTTAGTCGATGAAGTTGTTGAACCTGAAGCGTTAACTAATGCAGTAAATTCTATGATAGCTAAATTATTAGCCAATGGCAGTCAAGCTAGACGACAAGCGAAGAAGCTTAGTCAAGATGTTGCTTTTCAGACCATTGATAAAACTTTACTAACAGATACTAGCGAGCGTATTGCAAAAATTCGTGTGTCTGATGAAGGTCAAGAAGGTTTAAGTGCTTTTTTTGAAAAACGTTCACCAAATTGGAAATGAGCTGCGATCAATGAGTTAAGAATTGAAAGCAATTCAGATAAACCATAAAGAAAATAAGGGTAGAAAATGTTTAATAAGATATTAATTGCCAACCGTGGCGAAATCGCCTGTCGCATTATGAAAACAGCCAAAAAAATGGGCATATTAACAGTAGCTGTGTATTCAGATGCAGATAAAGACGCCTTGCATGTTCATATGGCAGATGAGGCCGTTTATATTGGCCCTTCACCATCACGAGAAAGTTATCTTTTAGGTGATAAAGTCATCGCTGCAGCCAAGAAAACAGACGCTCAAGCGATTCATCCTGGTTATGGTTTTTTATCTGAAAATGCTGGCTTTTGCCGTAATTGTGCCGCTGAAGGTATTACTTTTATTGGCCCTCCTGTCGCCGCCATTGAAGCCATGGGTTCAAAATCTGCCGCTAAAAATATTATGGAAGAAGCCAATGTGCCATTGGTGCCTGGTTATCATGGTGATGATCAGTCACGCGATATTATCAAAAAAGCCGCTGACGACATGGGCTATCCTGTATTATTAAAAGCCACAGCAGGTGGTGGTGGTAAAGGAATGCGCCAAGTTTGGAGCGAAGATGAATTCGATGAAGGTTTAGCCGCAGCAAAACGTGAAGCGATATCATCATTTGGTGACGACACCATGTTAGTTGAAAAGTATTTAACGCAACCTCGTCATGTTGAGATTCAGGTATTTTGTGATAATCACAACAATGCTGTTTATTTATTTGAACGTGATTGTTCAGTACAGCGCCGCCACCAAAAAGTAATTGAAGAAGCTCCTGCCTTTAGCATGAGCGAAGAATTACGCGCTAAAATGGGTGAGTCAGCAATTAAATCAGCCCAAGCGATAGGCTATCAAGGTGCAGGTACCGTAGAATTTTTACTTGATTTTGACGGCTCTTTCTATTTCATGGAAATGAATACCCGCTTACAAGTTGAACACCCTGTTACTGAAATGATCAGTGGGCAAGACTTAGTAGAGTGGCAATTGCGCGTAGCCTCTGGAGAACACCTTCCAAAAACGCAAGATGAGCTAGTTCTTAATGGTTATGCTTTTGAAGCACGTATTTATGCAGAAGATGCTTATAACGACTTTTTACCTGCAACAGGAAAATTGACGCTGTTAAAAACGCCAATTGAGAGCAAACATGTCCGTATAGACACTGGTGTTCGTCAAGGTGATGAAGTTAGTGTGTATTACGACCCTATGATTGCTAAATTAATTGTTTGGGATGAAAATCGTGAAAAAGCGCTACAACGTCTAGCAAAAGCACTGAGCGAATATCGCATTAACGGTGTAGTCACTAATATTGACTTTCTGTATAATTTAGCAACATCAGCACCTTTTAAAGCCGCTGATATTGATACTGGTTTTATTGAAAAAAATCATGAGCTAATTTTTCATAATAATGAAAAACCTTTAGTTAATGAGTTACCTATAGCCGCTTTATTCCTTATTCTATCTAAAGAAAACAAAGCAAAACAAAAAGCGCAACAAAGTAATGACCCACATTCACCTTGGTATAATGCTAATGCATGGCGTCTAAATGAAGCTAATTTACATACCTTAGTACTGGCGCACAATGATACTGAATACACGGTAACCATTGAACAAAAGCGTCAAGGTAACGATGCCTATTATTCAATTAATGTAAATGGTGAAAAATTTGACTGCCAAGGTGAGATATTAACTACGCCGCTTAATGATGACACTATCGTAGCGACTATTAATGGCCATCGTAGCCAAACTACCTTTAATCACTTTGAAAATAACATCAGCCTATACAGAACTAATGGCGTATTTAATTTCACCCATATACTGCCTGATTGTGGTCAACATGAAAATGACGACAACCATGGCGGTTTAACGGCACCAATGAATGGCACCATGGTCAGCGTGTTAGTTAAAGCGGGTGAGCAAGTGAGTAAAGAACAACCACTTGTTATTATGGAAGCCATGAAAATGGAACATACGATTAAAGCACCAAATGATGGTACCGTTAATGAAATATTCTTCCAAGCTGGTGACATGGTTGATGGTGGCGCTGAATTATTAGCTTTTACTGAACTAGCAAAGGATTAATACAATGTCCCCCCCCCTTCCTAAACAAGTAAAAATAGTTGAAGTTGGCCCACGAGATGGACTTCAAAACGAAGCTACTCCCATTAATGCAAGTGATAAAGTGACCCTAATTGAAAAATTGAGTGATGCAGGCATTACCTATATCGAAAGTGGTAGTTTTGTTTCACCTAAATGGGTACCGCAAATGGCAACTTCGGCAGAAGTATTTGAACAACTCACCCGTGTTAAAGGTGTTACTTATGCTGCATTAACACCAAACATGCGCGGTTTTGAAGGCGCTATAGCCGCTAATGCCGATGAGGTAGCCATTTTTTCTGCCGCATCTGAAAGTTTTAGCCAAAAAAATATTAACTGCTCAATTGAAGAAAGCCTTGAACGTTTTGTCCCTATTATGGCTGCAGCTAAAAATGCCAATATCAAAGTACGCGGTTATGTATCTTGTGTATTAGGCTGTCCCTATGAAGGTGAGATTCTTCCAGAACAAGTAGCACTCATTGCTACAAAGTTGTACAAAATGGGCTGCTATGAAATATCTTTAGGCGATACAATCGGTGTTGGCACCCCAACTAACGTAACTAAAATGATAGAAGCTGTTAGCACTCGTGTACCAATAGATAAACTAGCTGTTCACTTTCATGATACCTATGGGCAAGCATTAACTAACATTTATGCTGCCCTACAGATGGGCATCAAGGTAGTCGATAGTGCTATTGCAGGTTTAGGTGGTTGTCCTTATGCTAAGGGAGCATCAGGTAATGTTGCCACTGAAGATGTTGTCTATATGCTTAATGGCTTAGGCATTAAAACATCAATAAACTTTAACAAACTGCTTGAGGCTGGTTGGTTTATTAGTGAAAAACTTGGTAAAGCGCCAATATCTAAAGTATCAAATGCTTACCTTTCAAATAAGTAAAACAAACATTAGGAGATAATAATGGCAGGATTTGACAAAGTAGTGTCAAGCTATGAAGAAGCCATGGCAGGACTAAAAGATAACATGACCGTTATTGCAGGCGGTTTTGGCCTATGTGGTATTCCCGAAAACTTGATCAATGAAATAAAACGTAAAGGCACAAAAGGCTTAACTTTAGTGTCTAACAACTGCGGTGTTGATGATTTTGGTTTAGGTATTTTATTACCTGATCGCCAAATAAAAAAGATTATTGCCTCTTACGTGGGTGAAAATGCTGAGTTTGAACGTCAAATGATGGCTGGCGAACTAGATGTTGAACTAACACCACAAGGTACATTAGCAGAAAAAATGCGTGCTGGCGGCGCTGGTATTCCAGCCTTCTTTACCGCAACAGGTTACGGTACCCCTGTAGCAGAAGGTAAAGAAGATCGACAATTCAACGGTCGCAATTATATTCTAGAAGAAGCAATTATTGGTGATTTTGCTATTGTTAAAGCATGGAAGGCAGATCGTTACGGTAATTTAGTGTTTAGAAAAACTGCCCGTAATTTTAACCCTATGGCAGCTACTGCAGGGAAAATAACAGTTGTTGAAGTAGAAGAAATTGTTGAACCTGGCGCGTTAGATCCAGATCAAATCCACACTGCAGGAATTTACGTAGATCGTTTAATTCAAGGCACTTTTGAAAAACGCATTGAACAGCGCACTACTCGCCCTTCAACATCTCAAGGAGATAAATAATGGCTTTATCAAGAGAACAGATAGCCCAACGTGTTGCACAAGAGTTGCAAGATGGTTATTACGTTAACTTAGGTATAGGTATTCCAACCCTTGTTGCTAATTACGTACCTGAAAATATGGAAGTTATGCTGCAATCAGAAAATGGTTTATTAGGCATGGGACAATTTCCGACTGAAGAAGAAATAGATGCCGATTTGATCAATGCTGGAAAGCAAACAGTTACGATGGTTAAAGGTGCTTCTATTTTTGATTCTGCAGAGTCATTTGCCATGGTTCGTGGTGGACATGTTGATTTAACTGTACTTGGCGCGTTTGAGGTTGATGTAAACGGTAATATTGCTTCTTATATGATTCCTGGAAAATTGATTAAGGGTATGGGGGGAGCAATGGATTTAGTTGCTGGTGCTGACAATATTATTGTCACTATGACTCATGCTTCAAAACATGGTGTTTCTAAACTATTAAGTAACTGCACTCTACCCCTTACGGGAAAAGGCTGTATTAAAAAAGTGTTAACCGACTTAGCTTTTATCGAAATTAAAGATGGTAAGTTTCATTTATTAGAGCGTGCACCGGGTATTTCAGTTGAAGAAATAAAAAAATTAACTGAAGGTGAATTAATTGTTACAGGTGATATTCCTGAAATGGTATTTTGATCACTGACAAGGAAAAGGTAAAATACGCGAAAGCAACTTTAGGTAGGCATTGATTGAAGAAAATGGTTATTCAGGACAATATAGCTTATATACTCCTGAACAACCATTAATAAGAAAATGCACCACGCTCATGAATCGCTCAGACACCCTGAAAATCCCACATTGAAAGCTCACAAATAAACCTGCAAGTGAAACGGTTACGCATTTATATAAATCAAACTAGCGATATTATCTAAAACAACTTACACTTGAATAAATCATCAATGATTTTTATTGAATAACAATAATCTATGACTCGAAGACGTAATTATATTGCAAGCAAAAATGCATTAGTACTTACTGGCGGCGGAGCACGAGCAGCCTATCAGGTTGGTGTTCTATCAGCTATTGCTAAATTTGTTCCTAGAAATCATGCCATTCCTTTCCCTATACTTTGTGGCACGTCAGCAGGAGCCATTAACACCACAGCATTAGGTTGTTATGCCTCATGCTTTCATTTAGGAGTAAAGAAATTAGAATGGGTTTGGAAAAACCTTGATACCAGTAAAATTTATCATAACAATACTCAAGGTGTTTTCGGCCATATAGGAAAAGGCATGCTAGCGAGCTTTCAAGCTGACTACGCCAACAAACTACCACATAGTTTGTTAAACAGCGCACCACTAAGGCACTTATTAAATGCTGTTATGAATTTTAAGAGAATTGATAACAATATATTACGAGGTTATCTGTCTGCCATTTCAGTTACCGCATCCAGTTATAGTACAGGAAACTCTATTAGCTTTTATCAAGCTGATGACAGTATAAAACCTTGGGAAAGAGCAAAGCGTTGCGGGCAAGCAGCACAATTAAATAGTGAACATTTAATGGCTTCTTCAGCAATCCCTTTAGTGTTCCCATCAATAAAAATTAAAAAACAACACTTTGGCGATGGCTCTGTCCATCAATTATCACCACTTAGTCCAGCAATTCATTTGGGGGCAGAACGTATATTCATTATTGGTGTCGAACAACCTACAGAGCCTATACATATTAATGAAAATAACCCACACCCTCCTACAGGTGCAACTATTGCAGGTCATTTACTAGATTCTATTTTCGCCGACACCATGAGCAGTGATTTAGAAAGAATGGCTCGAATTAATGAAACTTTAAAGTTAATCCCAAAAAGCAAAAAAGACAATATCGAAGGTTTAAAACATATTGATAGCTTTATTATTAATCCGAGCCATGACTTTAATGCAATAGCACTAAACTATTTTAACGACTTGCCATTACCTGTAAGAATTTTATTACGAAGTGCTGGTGTTAGTAATGATTCTGAATCAAGTATTATTAGCTATTTACTATTTGAAAAGAATTTCTGCTCTGAATTAATAAAATTAGGCTTTGAAGACGCAATGGAACAAGAAAACCAAATAAAACATTTTTTAAATTTATATCCAACAAGTAAGCATTAATCAAATACCCCAACTACCTCACAGTAAATAACCTGATGCTCTGGATAAATATAAACGACTAACCCCCTTCATGTAGAAAATGTTCTCCTCTTTCTACATGTATTGGCTTTCCACGAACAATTAACGTATCTTGCGCTTGCAATAATATATTTTCATCGGGTGATTCTGTTTCAGTATCACCCCGCTTCAAAGCAACAACATGAATATGTCTTTTACCCAAGTTTAAAGATTCAATACTTTTACCACAACTAAATGAGTCAGTGTTAATTAAAATAGCATGAGCAAATTCGATTCTGTCAATCGCTTCAGGGCTCATATCTGTATGCTCCCCCTGAAAGAAACCATGTAAATGATTATAATGGTTTTTTCGTTCTTTTTGTACGCGACGCATAATTCTTGAAAAAGGCACCCCCGTTAATGATAGCACTTGAGAAACGAGCATTAAGCTCCCTTCTAAGCTTTCTGGTACAACTTCATTTGCGCCCGCATCATGTAGCATATCCAAATGATCATCATTTCGTGTACGCACTAAAATAGGAACATCAGGTGATAAAGAACGTACTTTTTGAATAACTTCTACAGACTGCTTATCTTCTCCAAAAGCAATGATAACTAACTTTGCTTGTAACAAGTGAGCAGCATTTAATAACTCAGTTTGCCTTGATGAACCAAACAAAATATTTTCACCTGCCTCACGTGCTTTACGCGTGCGTAACGGATCAATATCGATAGCAACAAAATCAATTGATTCTTGCTTTAAGAATCGACTAACCGTTTGTCCTACTCGCCCAAAACCACAAATAATCACGTGATCTTTTAAATCTTTATTTTCTGGTAACTGCTCTAAATCATGTATTTGTAAAGA